>JACPZD010000035.1 GCA_016195665.1 Gammaproteobacteria bacterium
ATTGCGCAAGGCCGCCAAACGTACAGTCAGCGATTTGTGGGATGAAATCGGAAAACTCCTTGATGCGTTCTCGCTAGACGAATGCAAAAACTATTTTGCGTCTTCTGGATATGTATGTGCTTAAATCAAAAATGCTCTAGATACATTGCCCGTATCCGGGCATAGCCGGGAAAGCCACGCGTTAATTCGTGTATTTTAGTGAGTACCGCATTGAGTGCTTGCGGGCTTCTCAGCGCCAAGGGATCGTCAGGATTTAGCGCAAGCGTCTTTGCGAGATTTTTCCACCCCTCCCGGTTCAACACAACCAATGCAGCGAGGAAGGGCTTGGCCTCCCCCACCACCATCACTTGATAGAACAAGGGGTCTTGAGTAATGCCAAGCTCTATGTCAGCAGGGGCGACCTTTTCTCCGGTAGACATCACCAGGATATCCTTGAGGCGGCCACGTATAAAGATATGGTCGTCTACGATCTGCACCTGATCTCCGGTATGCAGCCAGCCTCCGCCGTCTATGACCTGCCGGGTATCCTCGGGCCTATTCCAATAGCCCAGCATCACCGAGGGCGCCCGCACCAACAATTCATCCTCTTTGCCGATGTTCACCTCGATACCCGGCAAGGGCTCGCCGACCGAGTCCGGGATATTGTTGTCCAGCCGGTTGACGCTCACGACCGGCGCGGCCTCGGTCAGCCCATAGCCTTGAATCAACGGCAGCCCTAATCCGATGAAACAATGAGAGATCTTTGCCGGCAACGGCGCGCCGCCGCTCACGGCCAGCCGTAAACGCCCGCCCAGGCGCGCCAGGATCCTATCCGCCACCAGACGTTTTAATATCGCCCACAGAAAACGCTGGAGAAAATTAACATCTTTTTTGCCTATGCCCTGCGCCGCCTCAAAGCGCCGCCAACCCAGGGTCTCCGTCCACTTGAACAACGCGCGGGCCAGTACGCCTTTCTCCTTCAGCCGGCGTTGCACCTCGGCATAGAACCGTTCAAATATTCTCGGCACCGAAATCAACACGGTGGGACGCTGGGCGACAAGATCCTCCGGCAGGTCTTTCGCAGATCTCGCAAAGGCCACGCGGCTCCCCACCATCATAGGAACATAATAACCCGCCGTCCGTTCAAAAGTATGCGACAGCGGCAAAAAGGAAAGATAGCGATCCTTGCGGTCGCCGGGTATCGCCTTGAGCACGGCTCTGGCGTTCCACAGAATATTGTGATGAGACAACATCACACCTTTAGGACGGCCCGTAGTTCCCGAAGTATAGACAATAGTGGCCAATGAATCGCGACTGACCGCGTAATCAACCAGCGTCTGCGTATCTTTATCGAGCCAATCTTTAACGAACTGAACCGCAGTGCTGTTATCGGTAATAGGAATCGAATCCGGATTCACGCACAGCACCTTCTGTAAGCTGCGCAGGCGGTTATGTTGCGCCGCGAGCGGCAACCACTGCTCTATGCGCCCCACCAGCAACAGCCGCGCACCGGAATCTTCCAGGATATAGGTAATGCTCTCGGAACTATCGGAAGTATACAAAGGCACGACCACGAGTTGCAGGGAAAGGGCAGCCAGATCAAAACATACCCACTCCACGCTGTTGTTCAGCAGGATGGCGACCCGCTCACCCGGGGCGAGACTCTCCTTGGCCAACGCATGCTGCCAGCGCGCAACCAGACGTTCCATCTCTTGCCATGTGTAGCGTTTCCACTTTCTTCTAGCATAGTCATATTGCAGGTAGGCCTGTGCCTTCGGCGTCTTCGCCACGCGGCGTTGGAAAAGGCCTGACAGTGTGCCTATCTGATCGGCATGGATGCCATATTTATACAGTTTAGCCGGCATGTTATGTCTTCAATTTGAGCGCATCGCTGAGTGCCGGATCGGGTTCGCCGCAGTGGCGCAAGATTTCCGCCCGCGCCGCATCGCGCAGTTGAATAGCGGCGCTCCAATCGGATCCTCTAGGTTCAATAGGTACTCCTATTGTGACACTAATTGAACCACGGCGCGGAAACCAGTGATCGGCGCGCAGGATGGAGCGTGTACCCCGGATGCTGACAGGCACGACGGGCGCCCCGGCTTGAGCCGCCGCGACAAATGCGCCCATATGAAAGGGGAGTAACCCTGGCATGCGGTAGAAAGCGCCTTCCGGGAAGAATGCCAGGGATCGCCCCTCGCGCACGGACTGCGACAACTGTTCTGCATCCTCAACTCCGCGCAATAATGCGAAACGTTCCACAAAACTCGCGCCCATGTGACGTAAATAAATTCCTGCTATCGGATGATCCAGCAATTCGCGCTTGGCCACAAAGCCGAACGGCCTCGGCAGGAGCGCAATCAACAGGATGCCGTCCAGATAACTCGCATGATTGGCCACCAGTACGCAAGGTGCGCCGGTGGGGAGATTATCCAACCCCTGCACGGTGAGCGGGGCGCCCGACAGCCGGATCAAAAGTCGCGCCCCGACGCGGCTTACCGCCCAGCTCCACTCTGGCCTGGGCAACAAGACGGCGATCAGCAGGGTGATGGGTGCGAGTATCGAGAACACCGTCCAGGCGTAGGCGGCATACAGGACATCGGTTACGACACGGCGCAGACGTCGCAGTTCCGGCGGCACGCTTAAAATTGATAAGCGGACGAACTGCCACCACACCGCGCGTTGCTGTACCTTACTCAAACCTTTTTCATAAAGCTCTCGGCTGGCCGCACGGCGTATCTTCCCGCTCGATGTTTTAAGCACGCTGTGGACAGGCGCCAGCACGATATCATCCGGCGGAGAACCGAGCAGATCGCTGCTCAGACTGTTGATTTCAAGTCGCAGCTTATCCAGAACTTCTGCATCCTTCTCACGTGTCTCCGCCATGACCACCAGCCGTTCGGTACCCGAGGCGGGATCAGGGCTGCCGAACACTGCCACACAACCCTTGCGTATGCCCGGAATATTGCCTACCGCCTCTTCCAGTTCATGCGGGTAGATATTGCGGCCGGCGCGAATGATGATGTCCTTGACCCGCCCCGTGATGTACACATCGACACCGGCAATATAGGCGAGATCACCGGAGTCTAACCAGTCACCGTGAAACAGGTTGCGGGTCTGTTCGGGATTGCGAAAATAGCCGCTGGTGGAGGACGGGCCTTTGAACTCCAGCCTGCCCTCTACCCGCTCGGCGACCTCGCGGCCCGTGTCGTCAACAATGCGTATCTGATGACCGGGCAAGGGCTGACCGCAGGCCACAAAACGCAGGACATCCGTTTCATCATTTCCCGCCGGCACGGCATTCCCGGTGCGGGTGAACGCATCACGCTGTATCCTGTCTATCAGCGGCCCGCGGCCCGGCGGAGGGAAGGCCAACCCGACCGATGATTCGGCTAACCCGTAGACGGGGGCGATGACACCGGGCCGCAGACCATAGCGGGCGAAGCGTTGCGTAAAGTTAACGACCGTGTCGGAACTCACCGGCTCGGCGCCATTAAAGGCCATGCGCAAACTGGTAAGATCCAAGCCCTCAATCTCGCGGTCCTCGATCTTGCGCAGGCAAAGTTCATAAGCAAAGTTAGGCGCGGCGGAGAGTGTGCCGCGATACCTGTGTATCGCCCAGAGCCAACGCGCCGGACGCGCGAGAAAGGTGAGCGGCGACATCACCACGAACTGGCATGCGAAATACAAACTTCCCAGCCACGCGCCAATCAGACCCATGTCATGATACAAGGGCAACCAACTCACGAAGACGTCCTTAGATGAGGCTTGAGCCGCCTCTCCCATGGCGCGGATATTTGCAAGCAGGTTGGCGTGAGTGAGCACTACTCCTTTTGGATTCCCCGTGCTCCCTGAAGTGTATTGCAAAAAGGCGATGTCCTGACTCTTAATGGCAACCGGCGTAAATTTCTCTGCGGCGGAGGATAACTCTCCCACTGTGGTAATCGCGTGTAACGTCGGCACTTGCGGCTTGAGCAATCGCGCGAGTGGCTTGGCCTCCGGCACGGTGACCAAGATCGTGGCGAGCGCATTGGAGAGTATGCCTGCGTGCCTGCGCAAATGATCCTCGATCTGTGACAGCCGCGCCGGCGGATAGATCGGCACGGGTATTGCGCCGGCCAGCAGTATCCCAAAGAAAGTATAAAAATAGTCGCGGCCGGTCGGCAACATCAACGCCACCGTCTGCCCCGGCTCAAGACTGTGCCGGATCAATCCGGCGGCCACAGCCTCAGCCCCTCGGCGCAGCGCGGCATAACTAATGCGATCTTCTTCACCCGATGCACCATGTAAAATGATATGCGGCCGGTCGGGATGCGAGATCACATGACTATCCAGCACTTCAATCAGAGTAGCGGCCTGGGATGGGACGATCTCGCTCGGTTGCTGCACTAGACCGCTGACTTGCGTCGCCACAGCGGGTTTCGGCACTACAGTCGCGGCTGACACGGCGCGAAGCAGGTCGCGTGGAGTCTCCGCACTCGCCAGCACCTGCTCTGGCAAACTCACATTGAAGGTGCGCTCTATGCGCATCAACAGCTCGACACGGCCCAGGCTGTCAATACCCAGATCCCGGTCCAGTGAACTGTCCAGCGTAACCGCGACGGCCCTTTCCCCGTGGGGATGTAACTCGGCAATGAAGTCTTGCACTGTTTTGAGCAGTGCAGCGGCGTCGCCGCCTGTTGCGTAGAGCTTGCCGTCCTTGTCTGCCCCACTGTTCATATATTATTCAATATTACCCTGAGCGGCGCATCAGGTCACCACCCAGAAGAGGTTATGGTGCATCTTATACAGGTAGCATGGGGCAGAGCTATGGCGCCCTCCACGTTGAAGAAATCGCTCTTCCCCAGCGCCACGGCGATACCGAGCACGCTGGCGATGCGCACGGCGATGGCTTGGTTATCGCCGGTGAACATGGAAGGAGCACAGGAAGCGAGGGAGCGATAGCGGACGAGCGGTGTGCGGCGACCCCCGCGTAGCCGGAGGGCCGGATGTTTTGTCGGAGTCCGCGCGGTAGCGCGGGCGGAGACAAAGGGCTTGAAAAATGGAGCAAAGCATCCTAATAATCATAGGGCCGCGTTTTTTGCTTTGTGCCGGGCAGGACGCCCCAATGCCGCGGGCGCATGGATGCGCGGGAGCGGCCGAGTTGAAAAAAGCTAAGGATGGCTTTTTTCAACATACTGTTAGTCATGATTTTCGGCTGTTTGCAGGAAAAACATACATGATTATACCGAACGACCGGCCGCCCCCGGCCGTATTTTGACCTGCGTCAATGCGGGTAATTCCTGTGTCCAGCCTATACGGGGTGCAGCGTGGCGATTCGCCATACCCACCAACAAGGAGGATGTCATGAGCGCCCGTGCTCGTCCGTTCGTCGCGTCATTTGTGTTGTGGCTGGTCAGGGTGCGGCCGACCTACATCCCTGTCGCACTGAGCTGAGCGAGCCGCCTGCCATGCCGGCCATCGAACGCACCCTCTTCATCCGGGCGAAGCCCGAGGCGGTATTCGACCTCATCGCGCGCGTCGAGGACTTTTCCCGGTACAGCCGTATCATCCGGGAGGTCCGCGGAATCGGGCCCGATACCTATCACTGGATCATCCGCGTGGCCGGCATCGAGCTCGATTGGGATTCCGTGGTGACCGAGGCGCGGCGCCCGCACCGATTCACCTGGCGCTCGGTCCGGGGCATCGAGAACGGCGGCACCTTCGACCTCAAGCCCGCCCGCGGCGGCACGGAGGTTTGCTTTACGATGGAATATCGTCTGGCCAGCCCCATCCTGGAGAGGATCATCGACAACATCGCCGCGCCCATCATGCGCCGTTTCGCGACGGAAATCCTGGAGCAGGTGCGCCGGCGCCTCGAGTCT
Source organism: Gammaproteobacteria bacterium (assembly GCA_016195665.1). Taxonomy (NCBI): domain Bacteria; kingdom Pseudomonadati; phylum Pseudomonadota; class Gammaproteobacteria; species Gammaproteobacteria bacterium. Next base: position 5,841 of record JACPZD010000035.1, read on the forward strand.
GCGCCCGGGCGCGCGGCCGGTACGCCCGCTCAGTAAAGCGTCACCTGCTCCGCGAGAATAAGCGGCGTCACGCGCTCGATGCCGGCGAGGCGCACGTCCACGAGCGCCGCGATCCGGCGCTTGAGTCCCTCCGTGAGACCGCCCTTGACGCGCACCTCGAGCGCGGCCAGCTCGGGCTCGTCGATCGGCCGGCCGATGTTGGAGAGCAACTGCACGCCGACCTCTTCGACCGCGTCGAAGGTCTCGTGCACCTCGCGCGCGATGAGCGTGGAGAGCACGTTGTAGAGCTTGCCGTCGGCGACCTGGCGCTGGCTAGCCTGCGCGCCCGCCAGAAACAGCAGGGCGACGACCCACAGGCCACGCCGGGAATTTACACGGAACAGTTTGGTCATGGCGACGTCCTCCTTTGCGGGTTTCACGATGGGCCGGCGGGGCTGCGGCGCTGCATGCTAGAAGCCCTGCGGCTCGACGCCCAGCGCGGCCACGCCGCAGTTCAACGCTCCTGTCTCACAGGAACATAGTCTCATGACGCTACCCAACGTATCGGGGCAGCGCAGCATGAACAGCGCAATCACCGCGAACTCTTTAGTCATCGCTCACCTCCTCCTTCAAAGCCTTTGAAACGCGGAGCGAAGCGACCGCGCCAAACGCGAGCAGCGCCGCAGTCGCCCAGAACGAATAACCGATCAGCACGGCGAACAACCAGCCGACGGCTGCCGAACCTGCGGCTTGGCCCAGGCTCGCGGCAGCGGTCTGCTTGCCGAGGGCCGCACCCTGCGCGGCTCCGGCGGCGAGCGACACCAGATAGGCGAGCGCCGGAATCAAAATACCCGAGGCCGCGGCGACCAACCCCACCCCGACTAGCAGCAGGAAATAATTCGCGGCGTATGGCAGCAGCGCGACACCGGCGGCCATCGCGAGGAAGGCCGGCGCCAGCAGCCCGCTGCCGACGCGCTTGATCAGCGGCGCGAGCACGAAGATTTGCACCAGGATCATGACCAGACTGCACTCGGCGAACATCCAGCCGATCTCGCGCGGACCCAGGTTCAGCACCTGCTGGCCCTGCAACGCCAGTCCCACCTCGAAGCTGCCGAGACCGAACATCACGAGCAGCGACAACGCCAGCAACCATATCAAGGACGGCGCGCTTCGCTCCGGCTCACCATCACGGGTGTGCGGTGGCGCGCTCTCCGGGAGGAACCGATAGACCGCGAGCCACGTCCCGGCACCCAGTGCCGCGGCCGCGTAGAATGGCAGCATCAGGGCGTCGTCCTGCGCGATGATCTCGACGGACGCCAGCCAGCCGCTCAGCGCCGGGCCGAACAGGAAACCGAGCGCGCTCACCGCGCTCAGCCACGCGAATGCCGCCGCTCGCGTGTGCGCTGTACACGCGTCGCTCACCCAGGCTAACACTACCGGCAACACCGCCGCCGCGAACACGCCAGCGAGCGCGCGGGCGCCGTAAGCGAACACAAGGTCACGCACCAACGCGAACCACAGCATCGCGCCGCTGAAGCCGGCAAGGCCGAGCAGGATTACCGTCCGCCGTCCGGTGCGGTCCGAGACGTATCCCCAGAGGGGCGCGAACAGGAACAGCGCCAGCATGTACACGCCCGTGAGCAGGCCGGTGTGCCAGGCGACCGAGACGCGCGCCGCCTCGCCGAGAGAATTCGCGAGCATGAACGGCAACACAGGGAGCACCACGCCGTAGCCCATGGCCACGACGAACACCGCCGCGAGTGGCAGGGCCAGACCCGTGACGGATTCGCGCCGGGCGATCGCAGGCGCGCTCATGCGGTTGCGCCCGCCGTCGGCCCGTGCGCGCGGATGCCTTCGAGGCGAGTGCGCTTGAGCAGGATGCGATCAACTTTTCCAACAAGCGTTTGCCCCAGAAGTTCGCCGGTCTGATACGGCGCGAACTTGATACTCGACGAGCCGCCGTTAATCGTCAGGATGCATTCGGGCCTTCCGACGCTGTTCTCGCTTGCCATTCCGCCATTCCCCATTCGATATTGAATCATCGCTGCCACAGGATATGGGCGGCTTCCAGCGGGATCGCCACACCATCGCGGTGCGGCAGGAGTCGCGCCGTATAGTCCGTCGCCGGGCGGGTAGCAGGCACGCCTGCGCGATAGGCATAGCCGTTTGTCGCGCCCACCAGTTGCCGCACGCGCTTCATCTCCTGCCGCACCGGAGCGCCATCCCTGACGCCGTCGGCATAGAGCTCGACCCGCACTGCCTCCGGGTCGAGATCATCGAGATACACTTGAACCTCAAATACGTGTTGCTCGCCGTCAGTCTCCACCTTCACTTCGCCGAAGCGCAGCGCGGCCCACTTTTGGTCCAGCGCTTGCCGCCAATTAACCACCTGCAAACCGATCGCACCTTTGTCGGCGTTCCGCTCGCGGTACGCAACGGCCGACGGGAGGTAGTGTCGCTCGGTGTATTCGCGCACCGCGCGGTTGGTGGAAAAGAGCGGTGTCAACCGCGCCATGCTTTCGCGCATCCGCGCCACCCAGGCGCTGGGGATACCTTGTTCATCACGAGTATAGAACTCCGGGATCACCTCGCGTTCGAGCAGGTCATAGAGGGCTTCCGCTTCGATCGCGTCCCAGGCGGGATCGTCGCCATGTTCCTGACCATCCCCCAACGCCCAGCCCACGTCCGGCGCGTAGGCTTCCGCCCACCAGCCGTCCAATTCAGACAGATTGATGCCGCCATTGACCAGCACCTTCATGCCGCTCGTTCCACTCGCTTCCCAGGGCCGCCGCGGCGTGTTGAGCCAGACATCCACGCCCTGCACCAAGTGCTCGGTCAAATGCATGTCGTAGTCACTGAGGAAAATCACATGGGGGCGGACTTCGGAGCGCCGGATGAACTGCGTCCACTGCCGGATCAGGGCCTGGCCGGCCTGATCCGCCGGATGCGCCTTGCCGGCCACGACGAGTTGCACCGGGCGTTGCGGATTGCTGAACAAACGCAGTAGCCGCTCCGGGTCGTGCAGCAGCAGGTTCGGTCGTTTGTAGCTTGCAAAGCGGCGGGCAAAGCCCAGCGTCAACGCGTTGGGATCAAACAGCCGTTTCGCCGCGTCAACCGCCTCGGGCGACGCGCCTGACGCGGCCAGTTGCCGGGACAATCGTTCACGAACGTATTCAACCAGCGACTTGCGGGCCGTAGTGCGCAGTTGCCAGAAGCTGGCGTCTGAGATGGCGCACATGCGCCGTTCATGGGCTTCCGTCGTCCCCAGCCAGCGGTCCTTGCCACAGGCCTCCGTCCATAGATCGTCCGCCGCCGCCGAGTCCCAGGTCGGCATATGAACGCCGTTGGTCACGTGTGCGACCGGCACGTCGTCCGCCGGCCAGCGCGGAAACAGCGGCGCAAACAGGCGCCGGCTCACCTTGCCATGCAGGCGGCTCACGCCATTCACCGCCCCGCTGCCGCGGATCGCCAGATACGCCATGTTGAAATCCTCCGCCGGATCGTCCGGATTCCGGCGGCCCAGCGCCAGCAAATCACGGAGCGTAATGCCGAGCTGGTTGCGTGCGTATCCACCCAGGCAGTGGTCGATGAGGCTTGGTGCGAAACGGTCGAAGCCGGCGGCCACCGCCGTGTGGGTGGTGAAGAGATTGCCCGCGCGCGTAACGGCCAGTGCGACTTCGAAAGACTGCCCGGTGGCTTGCATGAAACTCCGCGCGCGCTCCAGCACGGCGAGCGCCGCATGCCCTTCATTCAGGTGGCAGACTTCCGGTTCGATGCCGAGCGCGGCGAGCAAGCGCCAGCCGCCGATCCCAAGGATCAGCTCTTGCATCAGGCGCAGGTCCGGCGCGCTCCCGTAAAGCTCGCTGGTTATCCCCCGGTACGGCGGGTAGTTCGCCGCATCATTGCTGTCCAGCAGGTAAAGCTTCACGCGACCGACCTGAACCTGCCAGGCGCGCAGCCAGATCGGGTGGCCCGGCAGGTCGAGCTGGAGCCGCAACCACTCCCCGTTGGGGTGGCGCAACGGCGCGATCGGCAACTGTCCGGGATCGTTGTAGGGAAAAATGGCCTGTTGCGCGCCGTCCTGGTCGATCAGCTGGCGAAAATAGCCTTGCTGGTAGAGCAGCCCCACGCCGATGGCCGGTATGCCCAGATCGCCGGCGGCCTTGAGCTGATCACCGGCCACGTTGCCCAGCCCGCCCGAGTAAATGGGCAGCGCCTCGCTCAGCATGAATTCCATGCTGAAATAGGCGACACAGGTCAGCGGCGATTGTGGATAGGTTTGCTGAAACCACGCGGGCGCCTCCGCCGCAACCCGCCTGGCTTGCACCAGGTCATCGACGTTTTTGCGGAAACCGGGATCGGCCAGAACACCCTGGAGTTCCTCCCGCGAGACCGTCTGCAGGACGGCCCAGGGGTTATGCGTGGACTCCCACAGCACGGGATCCAGCTGCCGCCACACCTGGTCGGTGGCATGATTCCACGACGAACGCATATCCAGGGCCAGCTCGGCCAGGGAATCGAACCCCTCGACGTCCGTGGGTAGCAGGCTGTATAGCGGGTGGCTGACACGCCTTTGGCTGCTCATGAGTTCTCCTTCAAATTTTTCCTGGACGGAATCCCCGGCTGCTGCGGGGACGCCGCCAGAGCATCGCTGACGATGGTCTGTGCTTCCGCCAGGATGCTGCGCAGATGATCCGCTCCACGGAAGCTCTCCGCATAGATCTTATAGATGTCTTCGGTGCCTGAGGGACGCGCAGCGAACCAGCCACTTTCGGTAATCACCTTCAACCCGCCGATGGGCGCGCCGTTGCCGGGCGCATGGCTGAGGATGGCCTGGATTTTTTCGCCAGCCAGGTCTGTTGATCGAACCTGCTGCGGCGAGAGTTTTGACAGTATCTCTTTTTGCGCCGGAGTGGCGGGCGCCTCGACCCGGGCGTAGGCAGACTCGCCGAATTCGCGCGTCAGCTCGCGGTAGATCTCGCCGGGATCGCGGCCCATCCGCGCAGTGATTTCCGCGGAGAGCAAAGCCGGGACGATTCCGTCTTTGTCCGTCGTCCAGACGGCGCCGTCAAGGCGCAGGAAGGATGCTCCCGCGCTCTCTTCGCCGCCGAAGCCAAGCGAACCGTCGAGCAGGCCGCCGACGAACCACTTGAAGCCGACCGGCACCTCGTAGAGCTTCCGTCCGAGCTTCGCGGTCACGTGATCGATCATCTGGCTGCTCACGACGGTTTTTCCCACCGCCGCTTCCGTGCGCCACTTTGGCCGATGCTGGAACAGATAGTGGATGGCGACGGAAAGATAGCGATTGGGTGGGAGCAAGCCCGTGCTCCGGGTAACGATCCCGTGCCGGTCGTGGTCGGTGTCGCAGGCGAAGGCGATGTCGAAGCGGTCCTTCAGGCCGATCAAATTCTGCATGGCATAGGACGAAGACGGGTCCATGCGAATGCGGCCGTCCCAATCGACCGTCATGAACCGGAAGGTCGGATCGACGACTTCGTTCACAACCGTGAGATTCAAACCATAGCGCCCGGCAATCGCGGCCCAGTAATGGACGCCTGCGCCACCGAGCGGATCGACGCCCATGCCGATGTTGGCGCCTCGGATCGCCTCCATATCGATCACTTTGTCGAGATCACTCACGTAAGCGTTGAGATAGTCGTGCCGGTGCGTCGTGGCGGCGCGCAACGCCTTTTCGAAAGGCATTCTTTTCACGCCCTGGAGGCCGTCTTTCAGAAACTCGTTGGCCTTGGCTTCGATCCAGCCGGTGACGCCGGTATCCGCCGGCCCGCCGTTGGGCGGGTTGTACTTGAAACCGCCATTGTCGGGCGGGTTGTGCGACGGCGTGATAACAATGCCGTCCGCCAGTCCTTTATCGCGTCCGCGGTTATAAGTGAGTATCGCGTGAGAAATCACGGGGGTGGGCGTGTATTCGTCGTTCTCGGCGAGCATGACTTCCACACCGTTGGCTGCCAACACTTCGAGCGCACTGGCAAACGCCGGAACGGAAAGCGCGTGCGTGTCGATACCCAGAAACAGCGGGCCATCGATACCCTGCTGTTTGCGGTACAGGCAAATTGCCTGGCCGATGGCGAGCACATGCCCTTCGTTGAAGGTCTTCTCGAACGAGGAACCGCGATGTCCCGATGTGCCGAACGCGACCCGTTGCGTGGGCGCCGAGAAGTCAGGCATGTCGGTATAGTAGGCCTTCACCAGTTTTGGGATATTGGCCAGCATCGCCGACGGGGCGGGTTTCCCCGCCAAAGGATTTACTTTCATTTGCGCGCGGGGCCTGTCTTCCCCGTTTCCCTGGCACCCCATTTCCAATCCCGGATTTCCGGCATGTCCTCACCGTATTGCCGGATGTAGCGCTGGTGGTCGATCAGCTTGTCTCGAATGATTTGGGTGAGATAAGCAGCGCGCGGGACCAAACTCGACACCCGATCGACGACGTCTTTGACTAAATGAAAGCGGTCGATGTCATTGCGCACCGCCATGTCGAAGGGCGTGGTGGTGGTTCCTTCTTCCTTGTACCCACGAACGTGCAGGTTGTGATGGTTGGTTCGCCGATACGTCAGCTGATGGATCAGCGAAGGATATCCGTGGTAGGCGAAGACGATGGGTTTGTCCTTGGTGAACAGGACATCGAAGTCCTTGTCGCTCAAGCCCTGAGGATGCTCACTCTGTGGCTGCAGCGCCATCAAATCCACCACATTGATGACGCGGATCTTAAGCTCCGGGAAATGCTGCCGCAGCATCTCCACTGCGGCCAGCGTCTCCAGGGTGGGCACATCGCCGGCGCAGGCCATCACCACATCGGGCTCGCTGCCCTCGTCGTTGCTTGCCCATTTCCAGATGCCGAGCCCGGCGGTGCAGTGTTTGACTGCCGACTCCATGTCCAGCCATTGCGGCGACGGGTGTTTGCCGGCAACGATGACATTGACGTAGTGGCGGCTGCGCAGGCAGTGATCGGTCACCGTCAGCAGGGTATTGGCATCAGGCGGCAGATACACGCGGATGATGTCCGCCTTCTTGTTCGCCGCCAAATCGATGAAGCCGGGGTCCTGGTGAGTGAAGCCGTTGTGATCCTGACGCCACACGTGCGAAGACAGCAGGTAGTTCAGGGAAGCAATGGGCCGCCGCCACGGAATCTGGCGGGTCACATCCAGCCACTTGGCGTGCTGGTTGAACATCGAATCTATGATGTGAATGAACGCTTCGTAACTTGAGAAAAAGCCGTGCCGTCCGGTCAGGAGGTAACCTTCGAGCCAACCTTCGCACTGATGCTCGCTCAACATCTCCATCACCCGGCCGTCGGACGCGATGTGATCGTCACCGGGGATGATTTCCGCGGTCGAGCAACGGTTCGTTACCTCGAATAATGCGCCCCAGCGGTTCGAGGCGGTTTCATCCGGGCTGAACACGCGGAAGTTGCGTGCGTCGGCGTTGAGCTTGAACACGTCGCGGATGAACTGACCCTGCACGCTCGTCGCTTCGGCTTCCACGCCGCCGGGCTTCGCCACCCTGACCGCGTAGTCGCGGAAGTCCGGCATTTTCAGATCCCGAAGCAGTAGCCCGCCATTAGCATGAGGATTCGCTCCCATTCGCCGCTCGCCCTTCGGCGCCAGTTCAGCCAGTTCCGCAAGGAGCCTGCCATTCTTGTCGAATAATTCCCGGGGCCGGTAACTCTTCATCCACTGTTCGAGAATTTTCAGGTGCCTGGGCTTGGTCGCAAGTTGCGCAACCGGCACCTGGTGGGCGCGAAATGTTCCTTCGACCGGCTTGCCATCGACCACGCCGGGACCCGTCCAGCCCTTCGGCGAGCGCAGGATGATCATCGGCCAGCGCGGTCGTTGCTTGAACCCGTTCTTTCGGGCGTCGCGCTGGATGTGTTGAATACCGGCCACGATAGTGTCGAGTGTGCCCGCCATGAGCTGGTGCATCGCTTTCGGGTCGTCACCCTCGACGAAATAGGGGGTGTAACCGTAGCCACGGAAGAGCGCTTCAAGCTCGTCGCGGGAAATGCGGGCGAGCACCGTGGGGCCGGCAATCTTGTAGCCGTTCAAGTGCAGGATGGGAAGTACGGCGCCGTCGTGCACCGGATTGAGGAATTTGTTCGAGTGCCAACTGGTCGCCAGCGGGCCGGTTTCCGCCTCGCCATCGCCCACGACACAGGCAACCAGCAAGTCGGGATTGTCGAACGCCGCGCCATACGCGTGCGCCAGCGAATAGCCGAGTTCGCCGCCTTCGTTGATTGAGCCCGGGGTTTCCGGGGCCACGTGACTGGGTATGCCCCCGGGAAAAGAAAACTGCGTAAACAGCCTCTTCATACCTTGTTCGTCTTGGGAGATATGCGGGTACAACTCGCTGTAGGCGCCCTCCAGATACGTATTGGCCACCAGGGCCGGTCCGCCGTGTCCCGGCCCGGTGACATAGAGCATGTTGAGGTCATACTGCTTGATGATCCGGTTGAGATGCACGTAGATGAAATTCAACCCCGGCGTGGTACCCCAATGGCCCAGTAGCCGCGGCTTTATGTGCTCCAGCGTCAACGGCTTTTTGAGCAGCGGATTGTCATACAGGTAAATCTGGCCCACAGACAGGTAGTTGGCGGCCCGCCAGTAGGCGTTCATCTTGCGTAACACTTCCGGGGTCAGAGGCTTATTCATAGGGCTGCTCCTTTGGGTTCATTGCCTGCACCTTCATTTGGTAAACCGGGGCGGGAATACGATTGCCTGTATCACAAACATGACCAGGCTGCACTCGGTGAACATCAGCGCGATCTGGTATGGGGTCAAGCCGAGTTCCTGCTTGCCGCGCAGTGCAAGGTCCGTCACGCCGGCACCTGCGCCGCAGCGGTCGCTGCTGCCGCTCCGCCAGGCTGACGGATGCCCGCCAGCTTGGTGCGCTTCAGCATCAGCGCATTGATCGCCACGATGAGGGTGCTGCCGGACATTGACAGCGCCGCGACCTCCGGACTCAGTACGAAGGGGTACAGGATGCCCGCGGCGAGCGGAAAGGCGATCACGTTGTAGCCCACCGCCCACCAAAGATTCTGGTGCATCTTTCGTAACGTTGCGCGCGACAGCTCTATGGCGGCGACGATGTCATACGGGTCGCTCTTCATCAACACCACGTCGGCGCTTTCCATCGCGACGTCGGTGCCGGCGCCGATGGCAAAGCCGACATCAGCCTGGGTCAGCGCCGGCGCGTCGTTGACGCCATCGCCCACCATCCCGACCTTCTTCCCCGTGGCCTGCAACTCCTTCACCTTCTCGGCCTTCTGGCCGGGCAGCACGTCGGCCAGCACGCTGTCGATGCCGAGTTCCGCGGCGATGCGCTTGGCCGTGCCGATGTTGTCGCCGGTCAACATCACCACCTCGATGCCCCGATGGCGCAGTTTTGCCGCGGCTGCCTTGGCGGTGGGTCTTATCGCATCGGCGATGGCGATGAGGCCGACCACGCGACCGTTCCGGGCCACGTGGACAACGGTTCGGCCGTCACCCTGCAGGCGAGCGGCTTCGGCCTCCAAAGGACCGAGTGCAAGCTTTTGTGTATTCATCAGCAACCGGTTGCCGAGGAACACCGTCCCGCCGGCGGTCTCGGCGCGCGCGCCCATGCCGTCGATGCTTTCGAATCCGGTCGGCGCCGCGACGGTGAGGTGCGCCGCCCGGCGCAGGATGGCCTGGGCCAGCGGATGGTCGGACCCCTGTTCGACGGCTGCCGCGGCGGTCAGCAGCACGTCCTCGGTGATCCCGTCCGCCGTCACGATCTCCACCACCTCCGGCTGGCCGATGGTGAGCGTACCGGTTTTGTCGAAAATGATGACATTGAGTCTGGTGGCGTCTTCCAGCGCCGAGGCGTTCTTGAACAGAATGCCGTTCATTGCGCCGAGGCCCGTCCCCACCATCACCGCCATGGGCGTGGCTAGTCCCAACGCATCCGGGCAGGCGATCACGAAGACCGTGATGGTAAGCGTCAACGCAAACAGCAGCGGCTGTCCGATCCACCAGAACCACACTGCAAAGGTCGCAAGACCGACGACGATCGCCGCGATCACCAGCCATTGCGCGGCCTTGTCCGCCAGGAGTTGCGCCGGCGCTTTCGAGTTCTGCGCCTCCTGCACCAGTTTCACGATCTGCGCCAGCGCCGTGTCGGCCCCGACCTTCATCGCCTTATAGCGAAAACTGCCGCTCTTGTTGATGGTCGCGCCAATCACCGTGGCGCCCGGGCCCTTCTTGACCGGCATCGACTCGCCGGTGAGCATGGATTCGTCGACCAGCGATTCGCCCGTCTCCACCGTGCCGTCGACCGGAATCTTGTTGCCCGGCCGGATCACGACAATCTCGCCCGCCGCCACCTCCGCAGTCGGCACTTCAACCTCGACGCCATTGCGGACAACAGAGGCCTTCGCCGGGGCGAGGTCCATCAGCGCTGTAATGGCCGCCGAGGCGCCCGCACGGGCACGCATTTCCAGCCAGTGGCCGAGCAGGATGAAAACCAGCAGCACGGCGGAGGCTTCGAAGAACTGCGCGCTCTCGAAGAAGAAGGTAGCGCCGACGCTGAAGAGATACCCGGTCCCAACGCTCAAGACGATCAGCACCGCCATGTTCAGGGTGCCGGTCCTGAGCGCGCGCCAGGCGGCGACGACAAACGGCCAACTCGGATAGAGAATCGCGGCGCTTGCCAGGAAGAACAGCCACAGGTTGAGCGCCAGACCGAATGGCGGAGCGGGCGCTGCGAAGAGGTCTCCCATTGGTGCGTAGACAAAGACCGGCACGGTGAAGAACAGGCAGATCCAGAAACGGTTGCGCATGTCGCGGACCATGGCCGGCAGGTCCTTGCCGCCATGGCCCATCTCATGCGCCATATCCGCCGACATGGCGGGCTGCGCGCCCGCTTCAATAACGCTCGTCTTCATCGTGCCTCCTTAGTCGTCTTCATCTTCAACATGTCTTGTTACATCCCTGGTTACTTCGCGAGCTGGCCGTTTTCGAGATTTGAGATATCGTATGCGAATACGATCTGCGGGTCCGGCAGGACCAGCCTCTCGTCCTTGTCTGCATAGTGCAGCCGGCTGAGCACATCCTTGATGATGTTGAGCCGCGCCAATTGCTTGTCGTCGGCGCGCACGATGGTCCACGGCGCTATGGCGTTGTGAGTGCGTGCCAGCATCTCGTCGCGCGCCAGGCTGTACTGCTTCCACTTCTTGAGCGCTTGGCTGTCAAGTGCGCTGGTTTTCCATTGTGTGAGTGGATCACTCTTGCGCTCATTCAAGCGTTGCTTCTGCTCGGGTTTGTTGATGTCGAGGTAGTACTTGAGGAGTTTGATACCCGAGCGGACCAACATATGCTCGAACTCTGACACCGAGCCCATGAATTCTTCGTACTCCGCGTCGCTACAAAAACCCATGACGCGCTCGACGCCCGCGCGGTTGTACCAACTGCGGTTAAACAGCACGAGTTCCTGGGCCGCCGGCAAATAAGGAACATAACGCTGAAAGTACCAAGAGGTACGGTCGCGGTCCGAGGGTTTGCCGAGGGCGACAACGCGGGTTTCGCGCGGACTCAAATGCTGGACAATGCGCTTGATCGTGCCGTCCTTCCCGGACGCATCCCGGCCCTCCAGGATGATCAGTATTTTGTCATTGCATTTGATGAAGTGCCGCTGCAGCTTAACGAGTTCGACCTGGAGCTTGTGCAAGCTGTCCTTATAGGCCTGTTTCGAGATCGAGGGCGTGTGCCCGCTCACGCCTTGTTCTTTGATTTTCTTGCTCATGGTTATTGCCTCACCAGCCTGAAACGCGGAAAAATCGGCGCACGTTACCGCCTGAATGCCGCTGACCACGCCGCCTTCGTAGTTCGCCTGTTTAAAGGCAGTTTCCATCTTGCGGAAAATTCATGCGGGACGCACCTACGACAGCGCGAACTATCCCCGGGTGTCACCGAGGCCTTCATAGCCAGCCTCCCGTGAAATCCGCTCGCCGCAAGCCGCCGACGATGTATGGGCACCTTCGCATCAATTGCCACAATAACCCCGTGTGATAATTTTCGATCATCAGAACAGTCGGCCCTTCATTGAGCCCGAAATGCCACGGCGATACCCAGCCGTGGGGATTGCCGGATGCGGCAGGGTAGGTCGGATTGAAGGACGCTTTGAAGCCGTAACGGTTGGACTCTATCAATTTGACGTCATGAATACAGTAATCGAGTACGGGCAGGACAATCTCGGGCGCGAATGGCAGCGACGCCGCCACTTGCCAGGCGCGCCGCCCGGTCTGCATGTCAAGAAAATGGTAGTAAAAGCCCTGATAGCCGGTCGCGTCAGGCTCCGGGCCTTGCGGGCTGTTCCAGAAAAACCGCAAGGTCGCCAGCGATCGTTCAACCGCCGCGTCACGCGGCATGAATCCGCGCTCGACGCCCACCGGGTACGCCGCCAACGCGAGGCCGGTGGCGGCAATACTGGCAGGCCAATCTGCTTCGGTCTTGTCGATCCCCAGCCCGTTGACTGGATTCGTCTCGTGCAGGAAGTAGTTAAATGATGCGTGCTGCAGCTCTTCCAGTTCGGCATCAGCGGTTAGTGTCCCCTGGCTCATAGTGTCACCTGGCCTGCAACTCCCGGATAAACTCGTCTCGTGGTCCTAACGTTCTTCGGCTCAATCATGGCTTTCCTCACCCGTTGTCCGGCGGGTCCTCGGGCACGCATAGATGCTTCGGCAGCATCTCGCCGGTGCAGTGGTAACCGCACTCGTGCACCCTGGCCTTGATGGTCTTGAGATCGGTGACGGTTTCGTCGTAGACCACCGTCGCGCTGCCGGCGACGTAGTTGACTTCGGCCTTGTATACGCCCGTGAGCTTGGCGAGCTGTTTCTCCACGCCGCGGGCGCTGAGCGCCGAAATCATCCCCCCGACTTCGATGGTGACAGTTTTCATGATATAACCTCCGTGTGTAGGTGACGCAACCGGGTAAAAATGCTCTTCCCTGCCAGACTGCGCCATGTCCGATGGGCCAAGAAATTCCGCGGAAGCTTTTTCCGATTCCTCCCCAAGGACATCACAGCTTTCCGGAGCGGGAAATCCTGTGCGCGAGACGCCAGGTAAACCACAACGCGAGCGCATAATCCGCGGCGGCAAGCGCCGGCATTTCGCCGAGGCGCGGCCCGTCCGCCGATGTCTACAATGCTGGTTTTCATGCCGGTCTCTTCTCGACCGCTGTCGCCGCCGCGATGTTTTCCGCCGTCGGCGACCACAGGCGGCGGAGATCCTCCTCGCCCAGCGTCTCGCGGGCGAGCAATTCGCGCGCGCCGCGCTCGAGCGCCTCGCGCTGGGCGCGCAGGATCGCGAGCGCCTTCTCGAACGCCGCCTGCACGAGCTCGCGCACCGCATTGTCGATCTCGCGCGCCGTGTCCTCGCCGTAGTCGCGCGTGGCCGGCGGCATCCCGGGCACCTGCAGGAAGGCCGGGCGCTCGGCCTCGTAGGCGACGTGCCCAAGCTTCGCGTGCATACCGTAGCGCATGACCATGGCGCGCGCAATGTCGGTCACCTTGGCGAGATCGTCGGCCGCGCCGGTGGACAAATGCTCGAACACGAGCTGCTCCGCGGCGCGACCGCCGAGCAGCACCGCCATCTTGTTCTCCAGTTCCGCGCGCGTCATGAGGTAGCGGTCCTCGGTCGGGCGCTGAATGGTGTAGCCGAGCGCGCCGATGCCGCGCGGGATGATAGAGACTTTGTGCACCGGGTCGGCGCCGGGCAGGGATTGCGCCACGAACGCATGGCCCATCTCGTGAAAGGCCACGACCTCGCGCTCCTTCGGGTTGAGCAGGCGGTTCTTCTTTTCGAGACCGGCGACGATGCGCTCGATGGCGCGCGTGAAGTCGTCCATGGCGACGGCCTCGGCGCCGCGGCGCGTGGCGAGCAGCGCCGCCTCGTTCACCAGATTGGCGAGATCGGCGCCGGTGAAGCCGGGCGTGAGCGCGGCGACCTGCTCCGGATCGACATCGGCGGCCAGATGCACCTTCTTCGAATGTACCCTGAGGATGTCCATGCGCCCTTTCTTGTCCGGGCGGTCCACCAGCACCTGGCGGTCGAAGCGCCCGGCGCGCAGCAGCGCGGGATCGAGAATCTCCGGGCGGTTGGTGGCGGCGAGCAGCACCAGCCCCTGGCTCGGGTCGAAGCCGTCCATCTCGGACAGCAACTGGTTGAGCGTCTGCTCCTTCTCGTCGTGCCCGCCGGCGAGCGGGTAGGCCCCGCGCGCCCGCCCGAGGGCGTCGAGCTCGTCGATGAAGATGATTGCCGGGGCCTTGCCGCGCGCCTGTTCGAACAGGTCGCGCACACGCGCCGCGCCCACGCCGACGAACATTTCCACGAACTCCGAACCGCTGATGGAGAAGAACGGCACGCTCGCCTCGCCCGCCACCGCGCGCGCGAGCAGGGTCTTGCCGGTGCCGGGCGGGCCGACCAGCAGCACGCCCTTGGGCATGCGCGCGCCGAGCTTGCCGTATTCCTTCGGGTTTTTGAGGAACTCGATGATTTCCTTCAGCTCCTCCTTGGCCTCGTCCACCCCGGCGACGTCGTCGAAGCTCACGCCGGTCCGCTGCTCCATATAGACCTTGGCCTTGCTCTTGCCGATCTCCATGAAGCCGCCGGCCGCGCCGCCCATGCGCTTCATGAGCAGGCCCCAGATGGCGACGAAGATGACGGCGGGCAGAATCCAGGAGAGCAGCGTGGAGAACCACTTGCTCTCGATCTGGCCGGCGAAGCGCACCCTGGCCGCTTCGATCTCCTTGACGAGGCCGGGGTCCTCCACCCGTACCGTGACGAAACGGTGCTCCTTGCCTTCTCCTGCGCGCTTGAGTTCCTCGATCTGTTTCTTCGGCAGCAGCCCCTCGAGCCCGTCGGGCTTGAGCGTGCCGCTGATCGTGCGCTCGCCGATGGCGATGTTCTCGATCTTGCCGGCCTTGAGCAGCGCCTTGAATTCGTTGTAGGCGAGGTTCGCGGCGTGCGGGCCGAACAGGAAGTTCTGCATCGCCAAGATCGCCAGGAATACGATCAGGAAGTACCAGAGGGAAAACTGCTGCTGCTTCTCCATATCGCCTCCACTTCATGTCCTAAGGAACCCCTCAACAAATGGCAGCCGCCATCAGCTTGCGTCCCGGGGCCGCCAGCGCGACCCCTTAACCCGTCAGCAGCCGCGGCCCCTGCGTGGGCGATCGTGCGGAGCTTCGGCCGAACGCACCGGATAGCCCTCCGCCTTCTGGGCATACTCCTGCGGCGCGGCTTCGAAGCGGTCGCGGTTCTCCTTGGACGCGAAGTAATAGATCTTTCCCTGGTAAACGGACGTCAGCGCGTGCGCCGTACGCACCGCTTCGCCGCCGACCGGATCGACGGCCGCCTCCGGCGCGTTTGCCGCGGCGGGACGATCCGGCTGCTCGACGCGATCCCCGTGGCCGCCGCCTCCGGCGTGCCCACCGTGCCCGCCATGCCTCAGGCCTCCCAGCAGGCCGCCGAGACCGCGGCCGTGCCCGCCCGCATGACCGCCCAGACCCCCGCGGAAAAAATAAAACGCGGCGCCGATCGCGAGGACAACCCAAACCCAGTTCTGTGATAACCAGTTCATGACATGTCTCCTTGTTCGCGGCCTGGCGTCAATCGATCCGCCAACCATCGTGCCCGACCCGCCGGCTGCGCTCTTTACTCTGGATCAAAATACTCCCGATCGAACGGCGAGTCGAGCAGCGTGTTGTTCCACATCCAGCAGGAACACCACCGCGTTCGCCGATGTCATGCGGCCGTCGGCTCCGGCTGGGGGTTGTGCCAGCTTCCATCCGCCGCCATGAGTCCGTCCGCCTCCTTCGGCCCCCAACTGCCGCGCTCGTACGGCAGCGCTCGAGGATGCGTCACCAGGACCGGATCGACCACCGCCCAGGCGGCCTCGATCGAATCCTCGCGGGCGAAGAGCGCGCCGTTGCCGGCCAGGGCGTCTCCCAGGAGCCGCTCGTAGGGCGCTTCCTCGTCCGGGTGCTCATGCAGCAGGTAGAGCTCGCGCTGCTCGCCCACGAACTCCTTGCCTGCCCGCTTGACCCGTACCGCAATGCCGATGGCGTGGCTCGGCGAGAGCCGGAAGCGCACGTAATTGGCGCGGCCGTCCGCCGGCCAGGAATCGGCGAACAGCCGCTGCGGCGGCGGCTTCAGCTCCACCAGGACCTCGGCTGCGGTGTTCGCCAGGCATTTACCGGAGCGCAGGTACCACGGCACCCCTTCCCAGCGCCACGAATCGATGTGGAGCCGCAGGGCGGCGAAGGTCTCGACGTCGGAATCCTGCGCGACGCCCGGCTCCGCGCGGTAGCCGGCGTATTGGCCGCGCACCAGGTTGGCGGGCTCGAGCGGGCGCATCGCCTGGAACACCTTGGCCTTCTCGACGTGTACCGAGCCGTAGCCGCGCGTGGCCGGCGGCTCCATGGCGAGCAGCGCGACGATCTGAAACAGGTGGTTCTGCACCACGTCGCGCAGGCAGCCGACGCTCTCGTAAAACCGGCCGCGACCCTCCACGCCGAAATCCTCGGCCAGCGTGATCTGCACGCCGGCCACGCAGTCGCGGTTCCAGATCGGCTCCAGGAACGAATTGGCGAAGCGGAAATAGAGGATGTCCATGATCGCCTCTTTCCCGAGGAAGTGGTCGATGCGGAAGATCGCCTCTTCCGGGAATGCCGAGCGCGCGACGCGGTTGATCTCGCGCGCCGAGGCGAGATCGCGGCCGAACGGCTTTTCGAGGATGACGCGCGCCCCGTCGGCCAGGCCCGCGACGACGAGCCCTTGGATCACCGTCTGGAACAGCGCGGGCGGGATGGCGAGGTAGTGCGCCGGGCGCCGGGCATTCCCCAGCGCGCTTTTTATCGCCGCGAACGTGGCCGCGTCGTTGTAGTCGCCGCTCACGTACTCGAGCCGGGAGAGCAGATGGTCGAGGGCCGGCGGGTCATCGATCCGGCCGGATTGCTCGATACTCTCGGTCGCCCGTCGGCGCAGCTGCGCCGAGCTCCACGTCGAGGTGGCGACGCCGACCACCGGGGCGCTGAGGACGCCGCGCTGCGCCAGCGCGTAGAGCGCCGGGAAGATCTTCTTGCGGGCGAGATCGCCGGTCACGCCGAAGAGCACCAGAGCGTCCGAGCGCGCCGCGTCGCCGTTCGTGTTGTCCATCTTGCCTTCCTCCTTTCTATAGCCCAGACCTATGATATGAACTGGACTCGGTTGTGAGGGCAGGTCACCTCGTTTCTGCGCTTGAAAACAGCGCGCTCACAGCAGGAACCAGACGAGCAGGAAGACGCTGTTGTTGTCGCTGGCGTCGCGGCCGAAGCCGTCGTAGTTGTCGCCGGCCCCGTTGAAGCGCGTGTACCCGGTGTAGCGCAGCGCGAACTTCGCGTGCTGCACCACGGGCATCCAGTCCACGTCGGCGAGGTAGTTCAGCTCCACGATCCAGCCGCGGCTGTCGGGACGGCCGTTGATGCTGCCCGTGACCGGCGTGCCGCTGTTGTAGCGCAGGTCGTCCGCGTCGCCCTGGGTGTCGAAGTACTGCAGGATGCCGGCATAGGTCCCGCGATACAGATAATGGACGTCGGCGCGGAAGGTCTTCAGGACCGCCGACGGATTCGAGGCCAGCCCGCCGGCGAAGCTCGCGTTCCATTCCTGCCTTTCGCGTATCCAGGTCGCGGCTGCCGAGAACACGTGGTCGCCCGCGATGTACTGGTACTGCCCGTCCAGCGCGACATCGCGGAAGCGGTCGGCGCCGAGGCCGGGCTCGTCGGCCTCGGCGTCGATCTTGGCCACCAGGCCGTACGTGCCGACGGCGAAACTGTGCGGCCCCGTTTCCCGCTGCAGGGCCAGGCGCCAGTACGGCGCGGTCCCGCGCACGACGTTCTCCACCGTGACGCCCGCTGCTAGCGGGCGGAACAGGCTCGTGTTCGCCCGGCGATAGACGGCGAGCTCGGCATAGAGCAGCTGGTTCCACAAACCGTAGACGCCGACGCCGCTCACCTGGCTCGCCAAGCGCATGTCGACCACGGTGCTGGCGGCGGGCATCACCGATACCGAACCGGTGTGCGGGAACGACCACGCGGGCGTGCTGTTGTAGATGTCGGACAGCGTCGGATTGTTGTTCAGGGTGACGCCGTAGAGCAGCTTTCCTCCTCCCAGCGTCGCACTGCCGGCATAGCGCGCATCGAACATCTCCATGGCCCATTGCCGCTCCACACCATCGTAGCTGTACTGCACCAGCGCGCCCGACCGGTCGGTGATCCTGCCGCCGTAGTAGAGACCCGCGGCCTGGACGAGGAGGTCCCGGTCGCGCGGGAAATCTTCGTCCGTGGCGCCGCCGGTGCCGGTGCTCCGCGTGGACGTCCGCGAGAGCTGGAGCAGCGCCGCGATGGGTACCTTGTCGAAAAACGGGGCGTCGTCCGGCTTGGGGCTGCTCTTGCTGTAGCCGCCGAGCTTGAACTGCCGGCCATCCGCATTGAGCATGGGATAGACCGTATGGCAGTCGCCGCACTCCTCGCCCGTCTGGCGCGCCATGCTCGGCACCGCCGATGCACCGCTCGAGTAAAGAAGCGTCAGCAGCGGCAGCGCAAGCAGCGCCGCGATCCATGTCACCGGTGATGCAAATCTTGCACTCGGCTCATACATATCGATCTCCTTCTCCATCAGGAATGGACTAATTTGGAATCCAGCGTTCCGCCACCACGTCCCCATGGCTCACCGTGTACCGTTCTTTGACGGAACACGCCGATCCAGCGCGTCGTAATCCGCGGCTTTCATGTTCGGCGACGTCCTCATGAACGCCACCACGTCCCAGATATCCGGGTCGTTGAGGGATGAGCCCCAGGCGGGCATGCCGGTGAACCGGATGCCGTTCCTGGTCACCCAGAACAGTTCCGCGTCGGTCATGTCTTCCACCAGCTCGGCCAGCGCGGGCGCTTCCGGATTGAGCCCCTTCGTCATCATCGTCGCCGGCCGGCCGGGCGGGGTGTGGCACATGGCGCACGCCTCGCGGAAAATGCGAAACCCGTTTTCCACCTGTTCCGCCCCGCCCGACGCTGGCGCCTGAATGTCGCGCGCATGGCGTCTTATGGACGCTTCGCGCGTGGTAATCAGCACCCAGCGCAGGGGCGCCGCGTCGGTGACCGTTGCGGCCACGTTGAAGACGCCCGAGTAAATTACCGCGGCTGCCCCGAGCACGCCGAGCACGATGAAGACTCCCAATGTAACGAGGACAGATTTCATGATCTTTCTCCCAGTTAAAGTATCGATTTTATGACGATTGCCCGCGACATCCAGGAAGCGGCTGTTAAACGACATATCGGTCCCAACCCGCATACGAATCCTTGATCAGCCCGCGCGGGATCGAGAGCGCGATCAGCAGCGCCCCGCCGATGACGCCGTTCCAGGCCGCGAGCGGCGAGCCCGCGCCGTCGAGCAGCCACGGCGCCGCGATCAGCCAGGCGCCGAACGCGACGTTGATGAAGCGCGCCGCGCGCATGACCTCGGCGAGCGCCATGATCGAGAACACCACCACCAGCGAGCCGACCAGGTGATCGCTGTCGGCCATGTCGCCCGAGTTGCCGAAGCTGAGGCGCGTGAACATGAACGAGATGCCGATCGCGACGCTCACCAGCAGCATCCAGGGGAAGCTTATGCCGCGCCCGGCTTCCACGGTCATCTCGCGCACCGTTCCGAGCAGCCCCTTGGAGGTGTCGTCGGCGCCGCCCTCCATCGCGTCGCCCATCCAGAAGGTGCGCCAGAACGGCTTGCCCTTGCGGCGCGCCCAAAGCAGGAACTGACCCATCGCCACGAACTCGTCGAGCTGGTACGGGATCATCACCGTCATGGCGAGCGCTGCGACGAGGCACAGCGTGCACCAGGTGCCGATCACGATCGGCTGGATGATGATGAAGTAGATGCTCACCACGCCGAGTGGCACGATCAGGATGGTGATCCCGAGCACCATCCACGGCATGGTGCGCCAGCGGTCCTTGCCACCCATCCAGGTCATCGCCAGCTCGAGCATGTAGACGATGGCGCCGAGCGCCCCGTCGGGGATCAGCCAGGCCTTGGACACGCTCGAGGTGATGATCGTCTCGGTGCCGTTCATCATGCCCTTCATCTCGCCGCTGCCGGCGAAGAACGGCTCCCACACCGTATCGATATGGCCGAGTTGATAGGCCCCGAGGACGCGCGCGATGAAAAACCCGATCAGCGCGAGCACGGCGATCGGCATGCGCTGCAGCCAGCTCGCCGGCGTATACGCCCACCCCGGCGGGACGTCGGGCTTGCCCATCATGCCCTCCATGCTCATGCCCGGCATCATCGGCACCAGCACGGAGAACGCGATCACCAGCGAGCCGATCAGCGTGTCGTTGGCGTAGGCCTCGGGCAGCGGCGTCCAGAACACCAGCGGCGCGAACAGCAGCCAGAAGCCGACCAAGGCGTTGGCCCACTGCGCCCACGGGTAGCGGCGCGACGAATTGGCGGACAGCAGGCTGAAGACGATTACCAGCACGCCGCTCACGACATCGCTCCAGGTCACCGCCAGGTTGCGGAACTCGAACGACGGCAGCCCGCGTTCGGCCATCACCCGCAACTGGTTGGCGTCGGGGACGAAGTCGCTCAGGTAACCGAGCGTGAACGGGCTGGTCAGCAGCCAGAAGCCGAGCATCAGGTTGAGGTAGTGCGGCCAGAGCAGCTTGCGATGGTCCTCGACCATCATGTCGCCGTGCTCCCCCGCCGCGCCGCGCGGCACCAGCGCCATGCCGCACTTGGGGCAGTTGCCCGGTTCGCGGCTCGCCACCTCGGGGTGCATCGGGCAGGTGTACTCGACCGCCTGCCCGGGCGGCGTCATGTCGCCATGACCGGCATTAGGGTGCTCATGCATGGCCTTCCCCCGGAATCTGGCGCAGCTCGAGCGGCATGCCACACTTGGGGCAGCGGCCCGGTTCGCCGCTCGCCACCTCGGGATGCATCGGGCAGGTGCACGCGAGCGCCTCCGCCGGCAGCGTCGTGGGTTCCAGGGCCAGGCCGCAGCGCGGGCAGTTTCCGGGCGTAGACTGGCCGACCTCCGGGTGCATGGGACAAACATGCACGAGCCGGCCCGGCGCGGCGGCCAGCGTACCCGCGCCGTGCGCGTGTACATGCCCCGACGCGGGCGCGGGCTCGGCCGCGCGTGCGGCGGCCGGGGCGTGCGCCGCCGCCTGCTTCTCGCGCTCCGCCTGCTTCTTCAAAGACGATGGCGGCTCGAGGCCGTGTTCGCGGTACCAGCCGATGGGATCGGCTTCCAGCGCCGCGACCATCTTCGGCATCGTCTGTCGCAACGAGCGCTTCGGATGCCAATCGAGAAGCGTGCGGGCACGCGTGATGTCGAGGGCGTAGTGGTCGTTGGCCCGGTCGATCATCCACGGCTTGATGAACTGCTCCGGGCCGGGCAGGTGGTCCTGAATCCAGGCGCCCACCTTCGCGATCAGCCCGGGTACGCTTTGGGTCTCCGTGGACTTCTTGTGCAGCAGGCGCATGAACGTGTGCTGCAGCTCGTCGTAGCTCAGCGTCTCCGGCTCGCCGATGAGGATCGCCGTCTCCGGCGGCAGTTGCGCGCGGCGCTCGATGGCGCGCTCGATCGCGTCGACCACGTCGTCCAGGTGGACGTAGGCCTGGCCGTGCGAGGTCTCGCCGGAATAAAGATGGCCGGCGAGCTGCCCCTCGTAGATGCGCTGTATCTGGTGCGCGAGCGGTGGCGAGTGGCAGACGTCGTCGTAGACGCCGGCGAAGCGCAGGATCACGGCGGGAATCGCGCCGCGCTCCGCCCGGATGAGCGCCTCGGTGCGCACCTTCGACTCCGGGTAGGCCCAGGTCGGCCCGAGCGGCCAGTCCTCGGTGATGAACTGCCCCGGCTCGCCGGGCGCATGCACAAGCATGGTGCTCGAGAAGATGAACTGCTCGACCTCGAAGCCCGCGCGCAGCCCGCGCAACAGGCGTCGCGTGCCCTCGACCGTGATCTCGTCGTATTTCGGGCTCGGCTTGCCGAGGAAGTCGTAGTAGGCGGCCAGGTGCACCACGGTGGCGATGTGCGTGCCGTGGTGCTCGCGCAGGAGGCGCAGTCCTTGGCGTACGCTGTCATCGGAAGCGATATCGACCGGCATGCGCACGCAGTCGGACGGCGCCGGAGTGGGCGCGTTGCGGTCGAGGCCCACGACATCGCTGAAGCGCCCGGTCAGTCGCCGCATCACCGCGCTGCCGATTCGTCCGTTGCAGCCGGTGATCAGGATAATGTTTCTTTCTGGTTTCATGGATGTAGCTCCCCTAAGTTAGTAAGAACGCCTAACAAAATGAGAGGGTGGCGTAGGGTGCGTCCCACCTGTTTGTCTTTGATAGTGACCTTGCGGATCCACTGGGCGTCGGTCGCCGGCCGTCCGTGGCCGTGGACGCCGTTCTCCACGAAGCAGGCCTCGACACAGGCGGTGCAGCCGTCCACGCACTGGTTGACATCGATCAGCAGCCCCCAGCGGTTCAGGCTACTCGCGGCCTCTTCGGGGGAGCGCGCCCGGGTGAGCTCGATCAGGCGCAGGCCGGGACCGGTTGCGGCGGCCGCGGTCAGGTTCAGGAAATCGCGTCGGTTCAGGTTCATGGTGTTACCTCTTTGTCTGATAGCGCCTTCAGGCGTGCGCGGAACACCGTCTCGTCGAGTCCGCCAGTGTACTCGAGCCCGCCGTCGATCACGATGCCGGGCGAGGACAGGACGCGGTATTTCTGCAATATCTCCGGCTGCTGCGTCACGTCGAGGTACGTCACCTTCAGGTCCGGGAAGTCCGGCTGCACCTTCTCGATCACCTTACTTGGCTTTGGCGCACTGCACGCAGTTCGGCACGGTGAGGAAGATCACGTCGATCATGCGCCCTCCTTGAGCCGGTAGCCCAGCCCTTCGAGCGCCTTGTTCATCTCCGCCGGGCCGATCTGGGCGTCGTCGTACTCGACCTCCGCGCTGCGCGTGTCGTAGTCCGCATGCGCGAATTTCACCCCCTGCACGGCCTTGAGCATCATGCCGGTCGAGACGGCGCAGGCGCCGCAGTGCATGCCCTCCACCCGGAACATCTTCCGTACGATGGTCATATCCTTCCTCCTAGAAAGTGGCCAGCAGGTAACCGAAAAAAATCCCGGCCAGGAACACGAACAACACCCCGAGCACGAGGTTCTTTCTCTCCATTTCGATCTTCATGCGTCCTCACATCGCCTTGATGCCGACCGGGATCAGGGCCAGCCCCCAGATGACGAAGATGATCAGCACCGTCCACACTTCGCGGGTGATGCGCCGCTCATTCTTCCACCAGTACCAGAACAGCACGCCGAGGGTGAGTGCGAAATTGGCCCAGGCGCCCCACGCCACGAATGGCACCTTCTGCTCGATCCCCTCGATCGGGATGTCGGCCTCGGCCAGCCGCGCGCCGCCGAGGCGCTCCACGAGCATGTTCAAGCCTTCGTGAAACACGCCGCCTTCGTACCACAGGTGACCGAAGACGCCATTCAAGGTGATGAAGGAGGCCAAAGCGACCAGCGACCAGCCGATGAACTTGTCCACCGCCGCCTTACGCTTGAGCAAACCGGGCAATGCGTTCACGCCGAGGATGCCGAGCACCGACAAAAACACCAGCGGCAGCGCCCGGCCGACGCCGTTGATCCCCATCAGCCAGAAGCCGTCCCAGGGGTTGCCGGTACCGGCGATATAAATCAGCAGCACATAGGTGATGGGATTGGGGCAGCCGACGCCGGCATTGCCGAGGAACAGGCCGAGGAAGAACACCTTGAGGTAGTCGGAGCGCTCCTCGATCCACTTCGGCGTGCGCGTGTAGGCGGGCAACTCGAAACGGATGAGCTTGAGCTCGGACAGCCCGAACAGCAGCGCCGCGACGCCGGCCAGCACGTACATGATGCGCGTGGCCTGATCGAGTCCGAGGTACTTGCCGAGCACGGCCACCGCCGCGCCGTAGAACGCCAGGGTGATGACGAGCCCGAGGCCGAACAGGAGCGCCATCGTCAGTCCCTTGCGGTAACCCATCCCCATGCTCATGGGCACGATGACGAAGGCCAGCGGCAGGGTGCAGGGCAGGAAGATATTGGACACGCCGCCGGCGAAGGACAGTGTCGCGGTCGCCGCCGTGGTGGTGCTGGTGGCGAGATAGACCAGCGCGATGATGATGACCGACAACAGCACGAAGGCGGTGCTGACGAAGAACACGCGCATCCGCTTTTCCGCGTCGGTCAACGTGTTATCGGCATCCATGAAAATCTCCTTTTTATTATCGGTATTTCACGCCACGGACGATTCCGTGGCGTACTTTTCCAGGGTCATGCCACAGCCAAGTCACGCATTACCCTGTCTCGCTCCCCGGCTCAGCTCCAGGTTCAGGAAGTAGACGATCACCGTACGGATCACCACGATGCCGCCGAGGATCGCCAGCGAGTTCCAGGTCGGCACCACGATGGTCTGGACGATGTCGCCAGCCAGAAAGAACTCGAGTCCGAGCACCATCTTCTCGCCCATCGCAAGGCGGATGGCGCCCAGGTACTTGCGCATCGGGCGCTGCGTCGCCAACAACCAGCCGCGCTGCGCCAGACCCATGAACGCCTCCAGGACGCCCCACAACACCGCGACGATGCCCAGGGCCTCGATCCAGGGGACGACGTAACCCACCCATTGAACCAGCAGTTCATGCATATCTCACCCGAATCAAATCCCATGGCTGCTTCCCCCCGCGCCGTCCAGCCGCGCGAACACCGCTAAACTGGGCGCGGCGGCGCGCGGTCGCCGTGGGGGGCGGCGCCCGCATACTTCTGCGGCTCCTCGGTAAACGCCTTGTGACAGGCCGCGGAGCAGAAATAGTACATCTGCCCGTCATAGTCCGCCTTGGCCGCCGCCTTGGCCGGCTCCACCTGCATCTTGCATACTGGATCGATTGTCATGTTCCACCTCCTATTCAAGTTCAAAGAAACCCATGTTCGGGTCGCCGTTTTGAAGGCGAGCCTGCCGTCTATCACGCCGCCCCGCCCTGCTGCTGCACCGCCCGGATACGTCGTCCCAGTTCGCGCATGGCTTCGGGGAGCGTCGCGCCTTTCGCCACGAGCACTTTCACGAATTCCGCCTTGGCCAGAACGCCGACGATCTCCTCCGTCCGGCCCGACGGCTCGCACACGTTCGCACCCTCATCGAGCTGCTCGCGGATGCAGGCTTCGATCTCATCCGGGCTGAAGCGCTGCGCCAGCGCGCGGATCTCCGCCAGGTGAAGATCCGGGTGTGGCGATCGGGTATCGTCAGTCGTCATCTTCATTACCTCCTCGGGTCAAGGATGACCAGCCTTCATCGGGCTCTCCATCCGGCTATGGCCGGGCGTCACCCCAGCGCCGCTGGAGAAAATTGTAGATCGGCACGTACACCAGCCCGGCATATACGCCGTACAAAAAACTCTCCGCGAGCCCCAGCAGGAAGCCCCACCAGGTGAGCCACTTGAACGCCGGCAGCACTTGCTCGAGAAACGCATGCATGTGCAGGCTTTCTGGCGTGACCACGCCGTAGATCACACACACGATAAAAGTGACCGCGCCCCATAATCCGAGCGCCCAGGAAACGAGCTTGATGTTCAGCATGTCGATCCTCCTCAATGTTGATGGCCTTGCGGCTTGTCCTTGCCCGGTTGTGCGCCGTCTGCGGGGCGTTGCTCGTCCCCGCCGCCACAACCGCCCCCACCACGGCCGCCATGTCCTCCATGGCCGCCGTGACCAAAAAGATGCATGCCGATAAACAGAACTAAAAATAAAACCCATATCCAGTTCTGCGTTAGCCATTCCATGATATATCTCCGTTAGTAATCCATTATGTTGCCGCTATTGATTCAGCATGGCGCTCGATAGAGATCGCGCCGCGTGAGCGGAACCGGGTTGGAAAAAGGTGCGCGCTTGGAAGCCAGTATTTGATATATCCCGGTATTGCCTTCTTCAAACTGCATGGCGCAAGCCGCCATATACAGCCGCCAGATACGATAGACGGGTTCGGTCACATACTTCAGGGCTTCTTCGTGGCGCTCATCCAGGCGTCTTACCCACTCGCGTAGCGTCAGCGCGTAGTGCTGCCTGAGACCTTCAACGTCGTGAATCTCGAAATCCGCACCTTCCATGATTTGCTGCACCGTTCCGACAGTCTCGAGCTGTCCGTCAGGAAACACATAGCGATTGATGAATTCGGTCGAAACAGTTTTCTTCCAACCACCTTCATCGCTGGTGATGCCGTGGTTGAGGAATAGGCCGCCAGGTCTGAGCAGCCGGTGGGCAATTGCAAAGTAGGCCGGCAAGTTTTTCAAGCCGACGTGCTCGAACATGCCGACGCTGACGAGCTTGTCGTAGCGGGCTTCGTCCTGGAGATCGCGGTAATCGAGCATCTCGACGGAAACTTTATGTTCCAAGCCGCGCTGCTTGATCATACTTTGAACATAGTCATACTGATTTTGGCTTAGCGTAATGCCCTGTGCGCTCGCGCCGTATTGTTCCGCAGCCCAGCAGATCAGTGCGCCCCAGCCGCAGCCGATGTCGAGCAGCCGCTCGCCGGGTTTGAGCCGCAATTTGCGGCAAATGTGGTCAAGCTTGTTACGCTGCGCTTGCTCCAGGCTCTGGCCGGCATCCTCGTAATAAGCGCAGGAATAGACCCTCTGTTCGTCCAGCCACAGCGCATAGAAATCGTTGGAAACGTCATAGTGAAAGGAGATGGCTTGGCGATTGAGTTCTTTGCTGGGACTGATGCCCAGTTTTTGCCTGAGGGTTTTTGCCCACTTGGGTGCGTTACTGCCGTTTGATGCAGTTTTGTCTGGTTTAATCCTAAATGCCTTAGCCGCAAGGGCGGCCTTCTCTATCACGGACAGTTGCAATGAAGCCAGATGGTGACGCAGTTTGAGGGCGCTGTAGAGGTTACCGTCAATGTCAATGAGTCCTTGAAAATAAGATTCAACGAGACGTAACGGATTGCGCGACAGGACGACATCCTGAAAAGCTTTTGCAGACCGGAAGGTCAACGAAAACGCCGGGTGGCCGCGGCCCAGATGCACTTCGGAACCGTCCCACAGGCAGATGCTTATACGTCCGTCGAAATCCCGGAACAGGCGATACAGGATATGTTTTGCCAGCTCGATGCTTGAGCTTGCAGGCTGCAAAGCTATTTCCGAAGAGGTTGACACTTCACTGAACTCCTTTCTCAATTGGTTAGGGAGTCTCTGATCAAGTTCGGTCGGGTTACGGCCTGATGCCTAACCCGACCAGCACTCAATTGCGGGCTAGAGCTTCCCCTCAGCCAGCAACCGATCGATTTCCGCTTCCGCAGCCAGCCAATTCTCTAAATCACAACCGCTATTGAATCCACCGCTCTCAGCGATATAATAAGCCGCAACCTCAATGTGGTGCTGGCGTTGCTCTTCGGTCAGCTGGGTATCGGCTTTGGCTTTGCCGCTCTCGGACTTGGTATGGGTACTCATGGTTTGTCTCCTTCGTTCACTACTGTTCGGTTAACTGAAGGTGTGTCACGATCACACCCCCTTGCACTGCTGTTGCAATATTCATTATAAAAGCTGTGCGTGGCACACAGGTCAATCTTCCATTGCTATCGCTTCGATAAGGTGGCACACGGCTTTCCCGTCCGGTACGCCATCGGGCATCTTCGCCCAAGCGCGTAGCGCACGCTCCATGCGGCGTTGCAGACTCAGCATCTCCTCCAGCTGCTGGCGGTTATCGGCGATGCGCTGCTCGATGATTTCGCGCACGCGCGGGCACGGCGACTTACCGCGCTCCGCCTCCTGAATAATGACCCCGATCTCGCGCAGGGTGTAACCGAGCGCCTTGGCCTGAAGGATGAACCGAAGCCGCTTGAGGTGCGCCTCGGCGAACAACTTGTAGCCGCTCGCCGGATCGCGCGCCGGCCGCAGCAGGCCGATGCGCGTGTAGTAGCGCACGACGTGCACCGGCACCTGCGCCTGGCGCGCCAGGCCGTTTGCCGTGGTCACCGCGCCAGCGGATTTGCTGCGCGCGTGTTTCATGCGCCGCCTCGCCTGAACCGGACGCGCTCGTCTTTCGCGGCGGCGCTTTCCGCTTTCATCTCCATCATGCAAACAGGGGCCAGCATGCTTCGTCTCCTCCGGGTATCCGGCGCAACAATTGTTCGATCACGGACCGAGGCTTTCCACGAACCGGCCGCGCGGCATCCTCGGATGCATGAGTGCATGTAAGCACTGTACAACCTATGCGCAGGTGACAGGTCAACCCCGCCGTTGCCCACCGCCGCGCGACTGGAATAGCCCGCTCATCTCAGCTCCCGGCAAACTATTCCGCCGCGCGACCCAGCGCTATCCCGCACTTCATCGCCACCATCGCTTGTTTCGACGCTCGCGTGCCGTTACTCGTGCGGTATGGCGTCGTGCTGGAGCTTCGCCTTGCGCTCTTCATATTCCTTGTCCGAGATTTCGCCCGCGGCGTAGCGTCGCTGCAGCACTTCGAGCGGCGACACGCGCCGCCGGCTGCGCGGCACCGGTTCAATCAGCGCGAAGAACACCACGATCAGCGCGATCCAGAACAGCCACCACAGCGCGTGCATTCCCATAAAACCCCATCCAACGTAGTTCATAAGTCCTCCTGATCAAACATTGCGTAATCGCAGTTTATCCGCGCCCATTAACTTAGGTTTTGCGACGATTGTCCGGGCGTGTCGTCCACACTCTCCGGCGTATACTGTTGCGGGGCCTTGTCGAACTTGGCGGCGCAGGCCGCGCTACAGAAATAGTAAGACCTGCCCTGGACGGAGCGTTGCTCCGCCGCCTCTTCGGGCCGCACCAGCATACCGCATACGGGGTCTTTCTCCATGATCCACCTCCTTTGTCATGAATCAGCCAAGGCGCCGCCGGAATCGCCCCACGCTCAACGCGAGCAGGGCGATGCCGATTGCCAGCATGGCCGCGAGCCGCGGCCACAGTACATCGAGTCCCACGCCCTTCAGAAACAGTCCCAGCACCGCGTCCATGTAGTGGCGCAGCGGGCTCAGCTCCGCCAGATATTGCAGACCGATCGGCATGCTCTCGAGCGGCACGATCGTGCCGGACAGGAACAGGAACGGGAACAATATCAGGAAGGAGATCAGCAGCGCCTGTTGCAGCGTGTCCGCGACCGCCGCCACCAGGATGCCGATACCCAGGCTGCTCAGCAGGAACGCGCCGGAGAACAGCATGAACAGCAGCAGGCTGCCGCGCAGCGGCACGCCGAACGCGGCCGCCACCAGCAGGCTCGGGAACAGCGCGATCAGGCCGAACAGCAGCGGCGGCGCCATCTTGGCCGCGATCATCTCGCCCGGCGACACCGGCGTCACCAGCAACTGCTCGACGGTGCCCGACTCCTTTTCGCGCACGACCCCGGCCGCGGCCGTGATCACACCCACCATCATGCCGGCCAGCGACATCATGGACAGCACCATGAAGTGGCGGTAGTCGAGCTCCGAGTTGTACCACACACGCGGGCGGTGTTCGACCGGCGGCGGGCCGACCGCGAGGTGCGGCCCGGCCCGCTGCATGGCGAAGTTCTGCACGATGCGCTGTGCGTAGCCCTGTGCGACGCTCGCGGTGTTGGCGTTCGAGCCGTCCAGCAGCAACTGCACGGTCGCCGGCTTGCCCTGCGCGAGCTGGCGCGAGAACTCCGGCGGGATCACCACCGCGGCCAGCGCCTCGCCGCGATCGAGCACCGCCGCCACTTCGGCGTCGGTGGCGGCGGTGCGGGTGATCTTGAAATAGCCCGAGGCGCCGAAGTCCTGCACCAGCGCGCGGCTCTCGGCGGTGCGCGCGAGATCGGCGAACACCGTCGGCAGGTTGCGCACGTCGAACGACATGGCATAGGTGCACATGATCACCTCACCGGTGTAGAGGTACAGGATCAGCGCCAGCATGGAGCGGGCACGCAGGAACTGCGTCAGCTCCTTGCGCATGAGCGCCGCGATTCTGCCGTAGCGTGCCATCACTCCACCTTCTTGCGGAACAGCCGCGTGGTCATGACGAACACCAGCGCCGTGTACAAGAGCAGCGCCAGGAACTGCGGCCACAGCACCTCCAGGCCCACGTCCTTCATCACGATGCCGCGCGAGATCTCGACGAAGTAGCGCGCCGGGAACAGATAGGTGTAGAGCTGCAGCATCATCGGCATAGTGTAGATCGGAAACAGGAAGCCGGAGAACAGGAACGAAGGCATGAGCGTCGCGAGCAGCGCCAGCAGCATGGCGACGAGCTGGCTGCGGGTGACGCTCGATATCAGCAGGCCGAGGCCCACGGTGCAGAACACGTAGATCACGGTCGCGGCCAGGAACAACGGGAAGCTGCCGAGGAACGGGATGTGGAACCACCACAGCCCGGCGACCAGGATCATGAGCATTTCAAGGAAGGCGATGGCGGCGTACGGGATCATCTTGCCGGCGATGAACTCGTACGGCCGGATCGGCGAGACGAAGATCTGCTGCACCGAACCGGCCTCCTTCTCGCGCACCACTGCGAGCGCGGTGAGCAGCGGCGGGAACGCCATCAGGATCACCCCGAACAGGCCGGGCACAATGTAGTTGCGGCTCTCGAGCGGCGCATTGAACCACACACGGCTCTCGACCCGCACCGGCACGAGCGGCACGCCGGCGCCGTGCGCGGCGAAGCGCTCGCGCGCGCGCTCGAACGCATAGTCCTGGATAATGGCCTCGGCGTAGCCGACCACCACCATCGCGGTGGCGGAGAACGAGCCGTCGGCCAGGGTCTGCACCTCGGCGGTTTCGCCGCGCGCGAGCTTCCGCGAAAAATCCGGCGGCACGATCAGCACCAGCCGCGCCCGGCCGTTGTCCAGCAACTCGGCGAGCTCGCTCTCGGCGCGCACGTCGTGCACGCGCTTGAAGTAGCCCGAGCGCGGGAAACGCTCGATCAGCGCGCGGCTCGCGGCGCTGCGGTCCTGGTCGTAGACCGCGAGGCTCGCGTCCTTGACGTCGAGCGACAGCGCCGAGCCGAACAGATAGAGCATCAACAGCGGCAGCAGCACCGCGACCGCGATCGTGATCGGGTCGCGGCGGATCTCGCGCACCTCCTTCCACACCACGATCCAGATCAGGCTTTTCATCGCGCCTGCCCCCCGTTCCCCGTCGCTCCCAGGCGCGCCTGCTCCATCTGGATGAAGGCCATGAACACGTCCTCGATCCCGAGCGGCACTGTCTCGATGTGCTGCACGCGATGGCCGGCCTGTTCGAGGCGCGCGAGCAGACGCGGGCGCGCGGCCGCGGCATCGTCCACCAGCAGATGCAGGCGGTCGCCGAAAAACGAGGCCTGGACGCCGGGATCGTCGCCAAACAGCGCGAGCGCCGGAATCGGCTGATCGCA
The DNA here is from genome assembly GCA_016195665.1 of Gammaproteobacteria bacterium. Lineage (NCBI taxonomy): Bacteria > Pseudomonadati > Pseudomonadota > Gammaproteobacteria > Gammaproteobacteria bacterium. The sequence continues at coordinate 37,261 of JACPZD010000035.1, forward strand.
CTCGAGCTCCAGCATCTCGCCGGCGCGCATGCCGGCGCGCAGTTCCTGCGGCGAACCGAGCGCGATCAGCCGGCCGTTATAGAGCAGCCCGAGGGTATGGCAGTGCTCGGCCTCGTCCATGTAATGGGTGGTCACGAACACCGTCACGCCGCGCGCGGCGAGATCGCCGATCAGTTCCCAGAAGCGCCGCCGCGACAGCGGATCGACCCCGGCGGTGGGCTCGTCGAGGAACAGCACCCGCGGCTCGTGCAGCACGGCGCAGGCCAGCGCCAGGCGCTGCTTGATCCCGCCCGAGAGAGCGCGCGCGAGCCGGTCCTCCTCGCCGCGCAGGCCGGCAAGCTGCAAGGCCCAGTCGCGGCGCGTCGCCAGCCTGGCGCGCGGGACCTGGTACACACCGGCGAAGAAGTCGAGATTCTCGCCCACCGTCATGTCCTCGTAGAGCGAGAAGCGCTGCGACATGTAGCCGATGCGCGTGCGCAGCGCGCGCGCATCGGCGCCGAGCGCCACCCCGGCGACCGTCGCGCGGCCGGCGCTCGGCGCAAGCAGCCCGCACAGCATCTTGATGGTGGTGGTTTTGCCCGAGCCGTTCGGGCCCAGAAAGCCGAAAATCTCGCCGCGCCGCACCGTGAAGCTTACCCGGTCCACCGCGGTGAATTTGCCGAAACGCATGCTGATATCCTTCACCTCGACGGCCGGGCCGCCAGCGCCCAGCGGCATTTCGGCAGCGACTGCGACGGCGGGCGCGGCGACCGGCGCCACTGGCAGCAGCGCGACGAACACGTCCTCCAGACTCGGCGCGATGGCATGCACCGCCTCGACCTGTACCCCTTCGTGTGCAAGCGTCGCACGCCATTCGCCCTCGTCTCCGCCGCCTTCCGGCATCCGCAGGTGCAAACGTTCGCCGAACACGTAAGGCGCAGCCTGCGGCAGCGCGCGCTGCAGCGCGGCGAGTGCGCCGCGCTGCGGGCGCGCATCGACTTCATACATCTTTCCCGGCAAACCGGCGCGCAACTGCCCGGGCGCATCGCAGGCGATGAGATGTCCATCATGCAGCAGCGCCACGCGCGTGCAGCGCTCCGCCTCATCCATGTAGGGGGTAGACACCACGATGGTGGTCCCTTCGGTGAGCGCCTGGTAGAGGATGTTCCAGAACTCGCGGCGCGATACCGGATCGACGCCAGTGGTCGGCTCGTCCAGGATCAGCAGCGGCGGCGCATGGATGAGGGCACAACACAGTGCGAGTTTCTTCTGCATGCCACCGGAGAGAAAGCGCGCCAGCCGGTCGCGATGCCGCTCAAGGTGTGCAAACGCCAGCAACCGCGCCTTGCGTTCGGCGCGCGCAGCTTCCGGTACCCGGTGCAGCGCGGCGAAAAAGTCCAGGTTCTCGTCCACCGTCAGACGCCCATAGAGACTGAATATCTGCGACATATAGCCGATGCGCGCGGTGATCTGCGTCGCCTCGCGCACGCTGTCGTAACCCAGCACCATCGCGTGCCCTGCGCTAGGGTCGAGAATGCCGGCAAGAATCTGCAGCGTCGTGGTTTTGCCGGCGCCGTCCGAGCCGAGCAGCCCGAACACCTCGCCGCGGCGGATCTTGAGATCGAGACCGCTGAGCACCGTCCGTTGTCCGTAGCGCCGGCCCAGCCCCCCGGCCTCGATCGCCCAGTCTACGGCAGGTGTGTTCATAGTTAGCGCGGCACCGTCAGTTTGTCCGGCCACGACGCCTCGGGCCTCCAGCGCACCCAGGCGTCGGCCGGCATGCCGGGTTTGAGATAACCTTGCGGGTTGTCCACCGCGAGCACTACGCCGAACACCAGGCGTGCACGCTCGTCCGGCATGTGCACATCCTTGGGCGTGAACTGGGCGCGTTGGTCCACGCGCGCCACACGCGCATCGAAGTAGCGCTGCGGGAAGGCATCCACGCGCACACGCGCCGGGTCGTTGAGCTTGATCTTGCCGATCTCGCTCTCGGGCACGTAGATCTTGAACTCGATGCGCGTCAGATCGGCAAGCACGGCAATGGTCCGGCCCGGCGCGGCAAGCTCACCGGCCTCGATGCCCTTGGTGAGGATCGTGCCCGCGCTCGGCGCGCGGATCACGGTCTTGCCTATTTGCGAGCGCAGCAACTCGGCTTCGCGGCTCGCCGCCTCGCGGCTGGCCGCCGCCTGCGCCAACCGGGCGGCGAGCGTCTCGACCTGCCCGCGCGCCTCGCGCTGCTGGTTCTCGGCGCGGTCCAGCATTTGCAAGGAGACGCTGCCGGTTTCGCGCAGCTTGCGATAGCGCGCGAAGTCTGCATCCGCAGTCTGCAAATGATGCCGTGCGGTGATTATCTGCTGTTCGACCTGCGCTTGGGCGCGCTGCGCGGCGGCGGCGTTGGCCTCGGCCTGCCTGAGACGCGTCTTCAAGTCGGTCTCGTCGAGCTGCACCAGCAAGTCGTTCGCCTGTACCTCTCGCCCCTCGACCAGATTGCTTTCCAGCACCCGCCCGCCCACTTCGGCGCTCACCGTGATCTCGGTTGCCTCGATGCGTCCGTTACCGTAGAGAAATCCCTCCGGCAACGCCGGCGGCGACAACCACAGAAACAACGCATACGACGACGCCGCGAGTCCGATCATTCCTATTAATGTCCACAACCAGGTTTTTCGCATCGCCGCTCCCATCAAATTTTCTGCCGGACATCCGGCAACCGGTTCATCTCGCGATTCATCGCACCCTCCTTGCGACTACGGCTGTGCGCCACCCCAGCGCCGCTGGAGAAAATTGTAGATCGGCACGTACACCAGTCCGGCATACACGCCGTACAGAAAACTCTCGGCGAGCCCCAGCAGGAAGCCCCACCAGGTGAGCCATTTGAACGCCGGCAGCACTTGCTCCAAGAACTCGTGCATGTGGAGGCTCTCCGGTGCCACCAAGCCGTAGATCACGCACACGACGAAGGTGACCGCGCCCCACAACCCGAGCGCCCAGGAGACGAGTTTGATGTTTAGCATGATAGTTCTCCTCAGTGTTGATGGCCTTGTGGCTTGTCCTTGCCCGGTTCTTCTCCGCCCGAGGGCCGTTGATCGTCCCCGCCACAACAGCCGCCGTGACCCCCATGGCCTCCGCGCCCCCCATGCCCGCCGTGGCCAAACAGATGCATGCCGATGAATAGGACAAAAACCACAACCCATATCCAGTTCTGCGCTAACCAGGCCATATCACACCTCCTCAATCACGCCCAAACGATCGCGTGGCGCGTCTCGCGCTCGTCCACTGCGCTCCAGCGCCACGACAACCACGACGATCCAGAATGCCCACCCACAAGGCATGCGCCCCATCATACCCTCACAGCCTCTCAAAAAAAGCACCAGGGCGGGCTGACCTCCAGACCCTCGATCTCCCACTCCTCGGCCTCGTGCACGAAGGCGCGCTTCAGCCGTTCCGTCCAGCCTTCACCCAAGCGCACGCCCGCCGCGGGTGAGGGCGGCCTCGATCTCGTCGGCGCTCACCTGCAACAAATCGTAGGTGATCTCGATCACCTCGCCTGTAATAGACACTTGTGCAACACTCGTGAGACTGCGCAACACCTCTCCACGATCGCCGCCCCTTCACCCGGCAGCGGCCGGGTCAGGCGCAGGCGCCGCCGCTTGAGGATGGATTTCACGTCTTGCTTCGGCGCCTTCACGCCCGGATATCCGATGTACAAATGCGGATGCGCGAGGAAGCGTGCCCGGCATTGCTCGGAATAGAAGGGAAACTCCATCTGCTGGTGGACAAGCGCATGTTGCCCAGGCGCCACCTTCATGCCGCAGACCGGTCTCGGACTGTTCGACCCCCTTTGCTCACAGATAAGCTCCTCGCGCTTTACGCCCACACTGCGTCGGCGGCGAACTTGCTGTCTCTATCATGTCATGAGTCTCCCTAACTCAGCCATGCGGTCGGACGCACCGTGATCGGCGGCCGCTTCCGGTTGGAACAGGTAGTCGAGGTTGCATACGCTCATAGCGATGCGCCCGGTGCGCAGGACCTATTCCCGGCCTTGCCCGTCCGGCGGCTGTGCGGCGGCCGCTTGCGCCTGCGTCTCCTCCAGCCACTCGCGCCATACCGCCATCAGCACGGCGAGGATCACCGGACCGAGGAACAGCCCGACCAGGCCGAAGGCCGCCAGGCCGCCGAGCACGCCGAACATGACCAGCAGGAACGGGATGCGGGTGGCGCTGCTGATCACCAGGGGGCGGATCAGGTTGTCCACCCAGCTCACCACCAGCACGCCCCACAGCAGCAGACCGGCGCCGGCGGCCACTTGGCCTTGGAGCAGCAGCCACACGCCGATCGAGCCCCACACGAAAGGCGTGCCGAACGGAATCAGCGCGACCAGCGCGGTCAGCGCGGCGAGCAACACCGGCGCCTGGACTCCCGCGGCCCAGTAGCCCAGGCCGGCGAGCGCGCCCTGCGCCAGCGCGGTCAGCACCAAACCATACACCACGGCCTTGGTGGTGACGCCGACGGCGGCGAGGTAGGCATCCACCCGCGCGCCCACGAAGTGGTGCAGCACGCGCCGAACCTGGCTGAGCAGGCTCTCGCCGTCGCGGTAGAAAAAGAACACGGCGACCAGGGCGAGGCCGAGCTTGGCGGCGTTGCGCCCCACCCCGCCCAGAAGATTCATGAGCTCGTCGGTGCGCTGCTCGACCCAATGCCCGATCTGCGCCCGCACCGCGGCCGGATCCGCGGCGAGCTGATCGAGGAATTCCTGCAGCCACTCGCCCAGCCAGGGAATTCCCGCGATGAACTCCGGCAGCGGGTGCGGCCCCTGCGCCAGATAGGCCGCCACCGCCGCGTAGGCGGCGGTCAGCTCGCCGCGCAGCAGGGCGATCAGCCATAGCAGCGGCAGCACGAACGCCGCCGTCAGCAGCAGCGTCATGATGAGCGCGCTGCCCGTGGCATTGCCACGCAGCAGCAGGCGCAGCCGCGCGTACAGCGGCCAGGTGGCATAGGCGAGAATGACGGCCCAGGCCACCGGAACCAGGAACAGGTGCAGCACGGCGTAGCTGAGGACAACCAGTCCGCCCAGCAGCAGGCCAAGGATGATGCGGCGCGTCAGGGTCGCGGCGACGAGATCGCTCATCGGCAGCTCTCTCCGCTCACGTCACTTCGCGCCTTGGGCTGCGGCGCCGCGTGGCAGAAGCCCTGCGGCTCGACGCCCAGGGCCGCGTTGAACTTGCTCGACAGGTTCTGGAACGCGACGAGCGCGGTGATCTCGATGACGGCGTCGTCGTCGAAGTGATGCCGCAGCCGCGTGAGGTGCTCGTGCGTCACTTGCCGCTCCGGGTACGTGACCGCCTCGGCATAGGCGAGCGCCGCCTTCTCGCGCTCGCTGAAGAGCGCGCTCTCCTCGAAGCGCTCGAGCGCGGCGAGCCGTTCGAGGTCGCCGCCGCGTTTGAGCACCAGGGCCGAGTTGATGTCCACGCAGAAGCGGCACCAATTGATCTGCGACACCCGCACCGTGACGAGCGAGCGCAACACCGGCTCGATCGGTGAAGCGCGCCGGTCGAGCGCGCCGTAGAGCGTGGCCACGCCGAGGAACACCCTCGGGCTGCGGCCCCAGAGCCTCGCGGGCTCCAGCACGGCGCCGTACTTGCGTCGCTGATTCCAGAAGAACAGCCGCACGTACCAGGGGAAATGATGTTGTGCAGGCGTGGTGATGAAGGGCATGGCTGTACCTCTCAAGGCTCGCGCTGGCGCAGCCACGAAAGATGCGGGATGAATGCCGGAGTGCGCACGGCGTAACGTGCGTATTGCTCGCCGAACTCGGCGGCGATTTCGCGCTCCTCGCGCCGCGCCAGGCGCACATACATGTACGCCAGCACCGGGAACATGGCGAGCGTAAGCAGCGTCGGCCACTGCAGCAGGAAGCCGAACATGATGAGCACGAAGGCGAGGTACTGCGGATGGCGGATGCGCGCGTACGGGCCCGTGGTGGCGAGCGCGTGCGCCTGCTGCGCCGCGTACAGCACCTTCCACGCAGCGGCCAGCAGCCAGAAGCCACCTCCAATGAGCGCCATGCTCAAGACATGGAAAGGCCCCCAATGGGGATTGGTGCGCCAGCCGGCTAGCATCTCCAGGATGTGACCGGCATCGTGCGAAAACCAGTCGATGCCGGGGTAACGCCTCTGCAACCAGCCGGAGAGCAGATAAAGAGTGAGGGGGAAGCCGTACATCTCGGTGAACAGGGCCACGATGAACGCCGAGTAGGCGCCGAAGGAACGCCAGTCGCGCGAAGTCTTCGGCCGGGTGAAGCTGAAGGCAAAAATAATAAAAACGAGCGAGTTGATAATGACCAGCGCCCACAGTCCGTAATCGGGCATGTCACTCATGCTTGTCTCCTCTATGCTGTTGATGGTTTCCAGCCTGTCCGCCTGAGCTTTCGCTGCTTTGCGGGGCATGATTGCCATGTCCGCCGTGAAAAAAATGCAGCAGGGGACAGGCAAGCAGCAGCAGGAAAGGCAGAATGCCGAACAGATGCACCCGGTGTTCCGTGAATAAGGAAGAACGCGACGATGGCGAGGAAGGCGAGCAGTATCAGTCCCGACTTGGAACGCAGCCAGTTGCCGGATTGTTGTTCATGTTCCATGGAGGCCTCTCCTTTTTTGCTTTGTGGTCTCAAACCCCCAGTGCTACCGGCGCGCTTCACCCCGGCGGGATACGAGTAGATATGCGCCGCCGCAAACGCGACGCCCCAGAGCAACAAGCAGCCGGCATTTTTCAAGGTATCCATATCCCTGACGTCACCTCACCGCAGTCTTTTGCTCCAGAATCCCCACGCGATTCCATAAAGCGCGCCGAGCACAAAACCGACGGCGGTGAACAGCACGAACCCCGCCAGGAAAGCGAGGGGGCTGCCGGAGATCGGCCACGGGCTGACCGGCGCAAGCAGGACGAGCAGCCCGAAGGGCGGAAACAGCACATCGAAAATGGCGCATAAGATATACGCCACACCCAGAGTCGTAGCCAGCGAAAACGCATGCACTTTCCAGAAGTCATTCATGACACACCTCCTTAAATATTATTGGTTCCATAAGCGACGCGGCTACTTGCCTGGCCACCTGATGCTCCAGCATCTGTCCCGTCATTTCCTCCATCATCCCCATTCGTTTTTCGGGTATAGGTCTTTTTCCATGTGTGCCAAGCCTTAGCGGTTAGAGAGCCTCAAGCGCTTTAGCAGTGCCGAATTCACGATCACCGACAGCGAACTCAATGCCATCGCCGCAGCCGCGATAATCGGGTTCAAAAAACCCAAGGCCGCCACCGGGATACCGATGGTGTTATAGATGAAGGCCCAGAACAGGTTCTGCTTGATCTTGCGCATAGTGGCGCGCGACAGACGTATGCTCGCCACTACGTCGCGCACGTCGTCCTTGATCAGGACGATGCCGCCGGTCTCCTTGGCCACATCGGAGCCGGAGCCGAGGGCGATGCCGATCTCGGCGACCGCCAGCGCGGGCGCGTCGTTGACGCCGTCGCCCACCATGGCGACCGCCTTGCCCTGTTTCTGTAAATCCTGAATGACTTTAGCCTTGTCGGAGGGCAACACTTCGGCGATGACATGCTTGATGCCCAGTTCCCGGGCGATGGCTTCGGCGGTGCGACGGTTGTCGCCGGTAAGCATGATGACTTCCACGTTTTCCTTCATGAGTTCGGCGATAGCGTCCTTAGCCTCGGGCTTGAGCGTGTCGGCCACAGCCACGATGCCGGCGAGGGCGCCATCAAGACCGACCAGCATTGCGGTCTTCCCTTGGGCTTCCAGCCGCGCCATGATTTCTTCCGCCAGCTTAGGGTCAATGCCTTCCCGCTCGAACAGTCGGCGGTTGCCGAGAAGCGCGGCCCTGCCATCGACGCTGCCGCGGATGCCGTGGCCGGGAATGGCTTCGAAGCCCTCCACCTTCGGCAACACGAGTTCGCGGTGTTTCGCGGCACGTACGATCGCTTCGCCGAGGGGATGCTCCGAGCCGGCCTCCACCGCGGCCGCGGCGCGCAGGATCTCTTCCTCCGGCTGGCTATCGAGGATAATGATATCGGTGACGTTGGGCTCGCCGCGGGTGAGTGTCCCGGTCTTGTCGAACACCACCGTGGTGAGCTTTTCCGCGCGCTCCAGCACTTCGGCGCCGCGGATCAGGATGCCGGCTTCGGCCCCCTTGCCTACGCCCACCATGAGCGCCGCCGGCGTGGCGACGCCCAGCGCGCACGGGCAGGAAATGATCAGCACCGCGATGAAGGCGAGCAGTCCCTGCGGGAAATTGCCGGCCGCCCACCAGCCGAAAAAGGCCAGGAAAGCGACCGCCACCACCGCCGGGACGAAATACGCGGTCACTTTGTCGGCGAGGCGCTGCACGGCTGCGGTGCTGGCCTGGGCATCCTCCACCATCTTGATGATCTGGGCCAGCGCCGTCTCGGCCCCCACCCGCGTCGCCTTGAAGCGGAACAGGCCGGTGCGGTTGAGTGTGCCGCCGATCACAGCAGCGCCCGCCGCCTTTTCCACCGGCATGGACTCGCCGGTGAGCATGGACTCGTCCACCGAGGAGTTGCCCTCCAGCACCTGGCCGTCGGTGGGAATTTTCTCGCCGGGCCGCACCACCACGGTCTCGTCCACCATCACCGACTCGGCGGGCACCTCCATCTCGGCGCCGCCGCGGATCACGCAAGCAGTCGCCGGCTTCAGGTCCAGCAGCTTGCGCACCGCCGCCGAGGAGCGCTTCTTGATGATCTCCTCCATGTATTTGCCCAGCAGCACGAAGGCGATGATGACGGCGGAGACTTCGAAGTAGACGTCGCGTTCCTCGACCTTGACCGGCAGCACCTCGGGGAAGAACAGCACCGCGACGCTGTAGACGTACGCGACCGTGGTGCCGAGCGCAATCAGGAAATCCATGTTGATCGAGCGCGTGCGGATCGCCTGCCACGAACCCTTGTAGAAACTCCAGCCGCCGATGAACTGCACCGGCGTGACCAGCAGGAACAGCCACATGCCCCAGGTGAACCACGGCAGCGCCGGGATCGGCGCCCAGGTGACGATGGTGGCGCCGGTGGCCAGCGTCAGAAACGCCCCGGCACGCAGGATGGCGAGCACCAGCACCCCGGTGAGCGCAACCGTGACGCGGGTGCGCATGGACTTGAGTTCCTGCTCGGGGGACTCGAAGGTGCGCTGGCAGCCTATACTGCAGAAATAATAGGCTCTTCCGGCGCGTTCGGTCTTGAGCGCGGTAGCCTTGTCCACCACCATGCCGCAGATCGGGTCTTTGGCCTTGCCCTCAAGAGCGGGGCCAGCGGCGTGCACATGCGTCTTCGTGCCGCCCTGAATGAATTTTTCAGGCCCGGCTTCGAACTCGTGCAGGCAACGCGCCGAACAAAAATAATAGCTTTGGCCCAGATAAATGAAACGGCCCGCCGCCGTTTTTTCATCTACCGTCATGCCGCAAACTGGATCGGTTGCCATAGTTTTTTGTTCCTTTGCCGCGGCTGTACTCTTTGTCGTTACTTAGGCTTAGATTATAAACTTATGATTAACTGGCGCCATATCCCCGAGGTGCGGCTGCTTGTACTGGGGCTTCCGCTGCAAGTGCTGTGGGAAACGGCACAACTTCCGCTTTATACAGTCTGGTATCAAAAGGGGTGGGGCTACATCCTCTATGGCTGATTATCCCACCCCTCTTGTTGTGGTTGACGCGGCTGATCGGACAACAGGCCCGCAAAAGTCAGTGATAAACACATACTCGAAGCCGCACATCAGCGCCCCTTCTTTATAAAGTCACACACTCTTTGCGCGCTAACCCATCACTTGCGCCTTAAATCATCGGATTTTTGCAAGAACTCCTCCCGATTGATCTCTCCACGTGCGTACCTTTCTTCCAGCACATCCAGGGCCTTGTCTTTGCCCTCGCGGGATTCTCCTCCGGGTTGAGATTTTCCCGAAAACAAATACTTCACCGCCGCCAGCACTAATAGTATGGGGATCAGCCAGAATAGAAGCATCCACACCCAGCCGATGCCCCAACCCATTCCGTAGTCCATCATCCTCTTTCCCTCCTGCGCGGCGAATAAAATCAGGGTAAGCGTTCTGCTCCAGCGGCATTACTTCTACTTGGTTGTTTGCCCCTGATGTTCGATCATTTGCTCCATCATATCCTCCATCATCTCCAAGCGTCTTTCCATCCTGTCGTTATCCATCGGCCCCCCCATCATCATGCCGCCTCCCATCATCCCGCCACCGCCCGCAGCACCGCCTTTCATCTCCCCACCCCTCATACCGCGCATCATCTTCATCCCCTCGCGCATACTCTGCATGTGTTCCTGCATAAGTTTCTGACGCTCTTGCGGGTCTTTAGCCTCGTGAATCTTTTGCATTTGAGCCTGCATCTTCTTCATCCGCTCCTGCATCTGGTCCATTCGTTTGTCCGTATCCATGCTGGACTTACCCTCGGCTACCGGCGGCTTGCCTTCTTTATCAGTATCTGGATGATGCTCATCCACCGCAAAAGAGGCGGACGCGAACATCCCAACAATAATCGCTGCGGCATATAACTTCAGTGTATTCATAACATTCTCCTTTCAGTTTCAGTATCAAGATATGATATTGTCTCGTACCCGCTCCAGACGCGCCTTTACCTCTTCGCCCACGACATGTAGATCAAGGTTGTCTGACAGTTGCAGTACCGCGGCCGGGTCCATAAAGGCCACTGTAATCTTTTTGTCCGCTTCTTCTCTCACGACCACATTGCATGGCAACAACAACCCGACGTCTGGATCAGCTTCCAGCGCGCGATGTGCCAGCGGCGGGTTACAGGCGCCCAGAATCCGATAAGACCGCCGTTCGATGCCCAATTTGGCCTTGAGCGTGGCCTGCACATCAATATCGGTCAGTACTCCAAAGCCTTCGTTCTTCAAGGCTTCCGTAACTTTGCTAACCGCCGCATCAAACGGCATGTCGAGTTGAACGCTAAAACCATACATAAAAAATTTCTCCCTTCTACGTGAACCATGAAATGCAGGTATATTTTGCTTTAGCCTGGTTGATAAGATAAACCTCAGGTCACGTATCTTTCCTTGATCTATATCAAGCTTATACACGTTCAGTTACCCTAGAATCACCGCCACGCATGCAATTACTGATTGTTTTGTAAGGACTTTAGGAGCGCGAGATGCCCGACTTTATCCGCTGGTTTGAGAACATCACACTGCAAGATTTGCCTCTGGTGGGAGGAAAGAATGCCTCGCTCGGAGAGATGTACGGCGCGCTCGCTCCCCTAGGGGTAAAGATACCCAACGGCTTCGCCATCACAGCATACGCCTATTGGCACACGCTCGGTAGCGCAGGGGTGCGCGGTGAATTGCAGTCTCTGCTGGCAGGCCTTAACAAACAGGACGTGGCCGAACTCGCACGGCGGGGAGCGTTGGCGCGCGATCTCATTCGCGGCGCCGGAATACCCGGCGATTTATGGTCGGAAATCCGCACCGCCTATGATGGTCTTTGTACGCAATATAGCGCACACACCGATGTGGCCGTGCGTTCCTCGGCCACCGCCGAAGACCTGCCCGGCGCATCCTTTGCCGGTCAACAGGAGAGCTATCTCAACATCCGGGGTTATGCCGCGTTGCGTGACGCGTGCAGCAAATGTTTCGCCAGTCTTTTTACGGATCGCGCCATCTCTTACCGTATGGACCAAGGTTTCGATCACCTTCAGGTCGCTCTTTCCATCGGGGTGCAAAAGATGGTGCGCTCCGATTTGGCCGCGAGCGGGGTGATCTTCACGCTGGATACCGAGACCGGTTTCCGTGATGTCGTGTTTATCACCGGCGCCTATGGACTAGGCGAAAACATTGTACAAGGCGCTGTGGACCCCGACGAGTTTTATGTCTTTAAGCCCACCTTCAAGACAGGTCACCGGTCTATCATCCGGCGGCGCCTGGGGGCGAAACAGTTGCGCATGGTCTATGCCGAGGGGGGCGTAGGCGCCTCCACCCGCAACCTCAACGTGCCGGAGGCCGAGCGCGGAAGTTTCTGCATCACGGACGATGAGATACTCACGCTCAGCGACTACGCACTCAAGATTGAAGATCACTACAGCCACAAGTCGGGCAAGGACCAGCCTATGGACATCGAGTGGGCCAAGGACGGCATCACCGGCGAACTATTTGTTGTACAGGCCAGGCCCGAGACCGTGCAGTCGCTGCGGCGCGGCGATGTCCTGGAAACCTATGTATTGGAAGAACAGGGCAAGCTGTTGTTGCAAGGCAAGAGTGTGGGTCAGAAGATCGGGGCGGGCGCGGCGCGTGTCATCACCCGTCTCGATCACCTCGCGGAGTTTCAAGCCGGTGAAGTGCTGGTCGCGGAAACGACCACGCCGGACTGGGAACCTGTGATGAAACGGGCGTCCGCCGTCATCACCAGCCGCGGGGGCCGTACCTGCCACGCCGCGATCGTCGCGCGCGAACTCAGCATCCCCGCCGTGGTAGGCGCTGAAAACGCGACCCAGGCGCTAAAAAGCGGCGAACCCATTACGGTGTCGTGCGCAAACGGCGATGTTGGATATATTTATCAGGGCAATCTCAAATACCGTATCGAACGCACAGAGTTGACCGGCCTGGCACGTCCGCGTACCCGGATCATGATGAATCTCGCGGACCCCGACCAGGCGTTCGCGCTCTCTTTTATTCCCAACGACGGCGTCGGCCTTGCGCGCATTGAGTTCATCATTAACAACAGTATAAAGATACATCCGATGGCGCTGGTACACCCGGAGCGCGTAACCGAACGCCGCGCGCGTAAAGAGATCGAACGCCTCACAGCCGCCTACGAGGACAAGACAGAGTACTTCGTTGCAAGATTGGCCGAAGCGGTCGCCACGATCGCAGCGGCATTTTATCCAAAACCGGTCATCGTGCGCTTATCCGATTTCAAATCCAATGAATACGCGAGTTTGATCGGCGGCAAGGACTTCGAGCCTGCGGAAGAAAATCCCATGCTTGGATTTCGCGGCGCGGCGCGCTACACCCATCCTGCCTATGCGGAAGGGTTCGCGCTGGAGTGCCGCGCGCTCAAGCGCGTGCGCGATGAGATGGGCCTTGTCACTGTCAAACTCATGATCCCCTTCTGCCGCACGGTTGCAGAAGGCGAGCGCGTACTGGCCGGACTTGCCGGACACGGACTCAAGCGAGGTGAAAATGGGCTGGAGGTGTATGTGATGTGCGAGATACCGAATAATATCTTCCAGGTTGATGCCTTCGCTGCACTCTTCGACGGTTTTTCCATCGGCTCCAACGACCTCACCCAGCTCATCCTCGGCGTAGACCGGGATTCCGCATTGGTCGCCTTTGATTTCGATGAACGCGACGAGGGTGTGTTGGAAGCGATGCGCCTTGCCGTAGAAGGCGCGCGCCGCAATAAACGTCATTCCGGCATCTGCGGACAGGCGCCGTCGGACTATCCCGAAATCACGGAATACCTGGTGCGCTTAGGCATTGATTCCATATCGCTCAATCCTGACATGGTACTCAAGACCACGCTGCGCGTGCTGGATTTGGAGAAGCAGCTTGGTACAAAATAGGTTCCGCGTGGGCACATGCTACGTGCCCACCTGACTTCATTTCGGCGGCGCCACCGAGCCGGCGTAGAACACTTCGCAGCGCCCGCCATCGAAGAGGCCCCTCGTCTGCTTGAGCAGCTCAAGCACCGGCCCCGCGAGGGACATCAGGACGCTCGGCTTCTCCACCACCGGTTTCCGGAAGGGGCCGCGGATCTTCTGCTGCACCTTGGGGCACCCCTTTCCGTCAATCAGCGCCACGGTCACGTCGTCGAACCGTTCGTTGACGAAATCGAGCCTTCCCTTGAGGGCGATCCGGTTTTCGTTCGTCGCCATCGCCACGTCCTTCGCCTGCGCCACGCCGCGCTCGACCTTCCAGTCGGAGACGAGCTTGCGGATCCTGCTGCTGCCCCCCGATCCCTGGAAGATGCTCGCGAAGCCGTACCCCTTCGTGACCGCCAGGCCGAAGGGACCGGCGAAGAAGACGGCGCCTACGTCCACGAGGTTAAAGTTCTGGCTGGACTCAAACCGGGAGAGCTCGCGGTCGAGATCGGTGCCGGCGAGCGTGAGGTTCTCACCCCGAAGGGAGAACTCTCCATCCGTGGTGCGCTTCATCTCGTTCGCGGTCTTTCCCTGCATCGACAGGTTCGCGGAGAAGTCCATCGCCCCTTCCGCGACCTTCTTCGGTGACGGGGCCTTGAGGAACTCCTCGAAACGGAACCCCGACAGGGAGTAGCGGGCGTGGAAGAGAGGAACGGGCCCCGAAAAGTCCGCCCGGATGTTTCCCAATCCCTGCCCGCCGAAGATTCGCATCGTGACCGGCTTGAGGTCGAAGACCCCATCCTTCCCGTCGACCGAGAATTTCAAGTCGGACGCCGCGAAGTCCTTTGTCCGGATCTCCCCGCAGGCGAACTCCGCCGTAAGGGAAAGGTACTTCAAGAGGTCCGAACTTTTCCCTCGCGAGAGCCGCAGGCGGCTCACGTCCAGGCTGCAGTCTCCGGCCTCGAATCCTTCCCCGGATTGTTTGTCCGCGTAGAGGAGAGTTCCATCCGAGAGAGAAACTTTCGCCAAGTCCAGGGCAGGGAACGTCCCTCCGGCCTCCTCCGGTTTTTCGAAGTTGAACTTACCTTCGCGGTCTCGCTCGATGGAGATCCTGGGGCGTTTCAACGCGATCCTTCCGATCCGAACTTCCTTGTGGAGAAGAGGGAGGAGAGCGATCTCAAGACTGGCTTCCTTCGCGGAGGCGATGTCTGCCCCCCGGTTCCGGATGTGCACGTCACTCAGCGTGACGTGGAAGGACGGGAAGAAACCTATCTCCAGTCTATCCTCGATGTGAACTTCCATCCCCGAGGCTTTGGAGGCGGCCATCTCCAACTGGGGCTTGTAGGCATTGGCATCCACGAAAAGAAGCAGTACCACTGCGACGAGGATGAGGAGCCCAACGAGCCCGCCGACGGCGAGGAGGATGATTTTCAGTGTTTTTGACATTAACCGGATCAGGTTTATCGGTAGAGTCTGAATCGCCTTCTAATGGGGCAGGCGGCCAAGAACACGTTCACGGTGGGGCACATCATCCAGAACCTGCGGGCATGAGCGGTGAGATTTCAGACGTGGGATTAGTTTGAGACATCAGCTGCACCAGATTCTTGGGATTTCCGGCAAAGAATGCCTCGATATTTTCCAGCGTGGTTTGCAGCAACCTCTGCAATGCCTCCTTTGAATTAAAGGCGTTGTGCGGAGTCAGAATCACATTCTCGCCGAGTTGCATTTGAAAGCTGTTCAATGCCTGCTCGAGTTGCACAGAGGCGAGACTCGGCAGCAGCGGGGCATGCGCGTTGATCCAGACTTCCTCGCCCTCGAAACAATCCAGCGCGAGCCCGCCGAAATGACCTTCGGCCTGGAGGCGCGCCAGCGCGCGGCTGTCCACGATGCCGCCGCGTGCGGTGTTCACCAACACCACGCCCGGTTTAAGCATGCGCAACCGCTCTTCATTGAGCAGATGGTGCGTGGCCTCTGTATAGGGCACATGCAGGCTGAGCGCATCCACCTTCGGCAGCAACTCATCGAGGGCAAGATACACCACCCCGCAATCCCGGCACAGGGCCAAATTTGGCACCGGGTCACAGGCCAGCACGTGCATCCCGAAGGCATGAGCCAGGTAAGCAACGCGGGCGCCTATCCGGCCGGTACCGATGAGGCCCAGCGTTTTACCATGTAGATCGTAGCCGGTAAGTCCCGTCCTGGAAAAATCACCGTGCCGTGTCCGGCGCAGGGTGGCCGCCAGCCGTCGCATCAACACGAGCAGCAGTCCCAGTGTATATTCCGCAATCGTAATAAAACCGTAGTCCGGTGCACTGCACACAAGAATACTGCGCTGAGCCGCCGCCTTGAGATCAATATGGTCAAAACCTGTTGAACGTGTCGCCAGCAGGCGCAGTGCCGGCAGCTTGTTTATGATCTCTGCCGTGATGCGACTGTTACCCAATACAGACACTACTTCGCTGTTTTCCGCCAATACGGCATTGTGGATATCCAGCGAGTCGCTGATGAACCGTATGTTCCACGAGGGGTGATTAACAAGCCCGCGGCGCAATAGCCGGCAGGCTTCTTCTGAAACATCATAAAAGGTAGTCTTGGGCATGGCTTCAACTTCAACTCAAATACGCATAGTTGAATTCTGCCACCCTTACCGGCATCCGGAATAAATACTTGAATCTTGTTTGATCTAAATCAAAGTTCCTATTTTAGCCGTCAGATATTTTTTAACCGCGAATTGAGGAAGAAAGGCAGGGGAACAAACACTTTGCGGAGCATCCATTGTTTTTTTATAGAGATGCCCATTGCAAGGCCGGGAGAGGACAACGTTCAAGCTGGGTTCCCAAGGATGGGGGCTCAGCGTATTTATCGTGACAAGCTGGGGGTGACTGGCGTAGCAGTAATCTGCCTAGTAATGGTTCAGCATACCCTTCAGCCGGAGCAGATCATGCAACTCGACATCGCGATGATGTACGGTCATCAGCCCTTCCTGCTGAAAATGGGTGAAGGTGCGGCTGATGGTCTCCAGGGTTAGCCCGAGATAATTGCCGATCTCTTCGCGGGTCATGCGCAGATAGAAATGAGTGGGCGAATAGCCGCGCGCCCCAAGACGCTGCGACAGGTTCAACAAAAAGGCCGCCAAGCGCTGCTCCGCCTTCATCTTGCTGAGCAGCAGCATGTGGCCTTGGTCGGCCACTATTTCACGGCTCATGATTTTATGGAAATGGTGCTGCAGCGCAGGAATCGTGCTTGTCAAATGCTCAAGGTCAGCAAAGGGGATCTCGCACACCATGCTGTCTTCCAGGGCGACGACATGATAATGGTGCCGGTCGTCGCTGATGGCATCCATCCCCAACAGTTCACCCGCCATGTAAAAACCGGTGATTTTTTCGCAACCGTCCTCGTCCAACTCAGACATTTTGAAAAAGCCGTTGCGGATGGCATAGAGAGACCGGAAGCTGTCGCCCGCCCGATATAGATAATCGCCACGCAAAAATTTGCGGCGGTTATTGATGATCTTGTCCACTAACTCCGTGTCGTCCAAGCTCAAACCCATCGGCAGACATAGCTCGTGCAGCGTGCACGCCGAACATGAGGCCTTCAGGTTGGCAAGGTTGACCTTGATGGGAATGGATTGAATAGTCATGCCTTACCTCCGCGCCCGTCAAGTATAGTATTGATATTGTTCCTGAATTGAACCCCACCCGCAAGTTTTGCGGGCTGTGATCCATACTTCACATTAACTAATAGTGATAATGAACTGTTTTATATGAATATTATATAGCCCACTCGTTCCCGGGTTTTCATCTGAGACAGGGTGCTGTTTTTCCGACCGCAGCGGCTATCTGGAGGCGCGCCGTTTGGATTTACTCTTTTTGCGCCCCTGCTCGACAAGCTCAAAGTCTATCTTTTTGTCATCGAGACCCACGCGCATGACCTTTACCCTGAGGGGGTCGCCGAGGCGGTAGACCACGCCCGTGCGCTCGCCCGAAAGCCGGTGCTTGGCATAGTCGAAGTGATAATAGTCGTTGCCAAGGGCCGTCACGTGCACCAGGCCCTCGACGTAAATATCCTTGAGCATGACAAACACGCCGAAGCCGGTCACCCCGGTTATCAGCCCATCGAACTCCTGGCCGACCTTGTCCATCATGTACTCGCACTTAAGCCAATCCACCGCGTCTCGCGTCGCCTCATCGGCGCGGCGCTCGGTCATGGAACAGTGCTCGCCGTAGCTCAACATCATTGCCGGAGTGTAGTCGAACTCCGCAGCAGGTTTTCCGGCCAGCAGATGACGAATGGCGCGGTGCACCAGCAAATCGGGATAGCGGCGTATCGGCGAAGTAAAATGGGTGTAGGCCTCATAGGCCAAACCGAAGTGGCCGATATTCTCCGGGCTATAGACCGCCTGCCTCAGGCTGCGCAGCAACACCGTTTGGATTAAATACAGATCAGGGCGCTGCTGAATGGAGGCCAGCAATTTTGCGTAGTGCTTGGGCTCCGGATTATCGCCACCCCCCAGATTCAATCCAAGCTCGGCAAGGAAGCCCCTGAGATCATCGAGCTTTTCGCCAGTGGGGCCTTGGTGCACCCTGTAGAGGGCCGGTATTTTGCGCTCAAGCAGAAACTCGGCCGCAGCGACGTTGGCCGCCACCATGCACTCTTCAATGATACGGTGCGCATCATTGCGCACCACCGGTACGATCTCTTCGATCTTTTTTCCGAGTCCGAAGACGATGCGGGTTTCGATGGTCTCAAAATCAATCGCACCGCGCGCCTCGCGCCGCACGCGTAACGCCTTGTACAAGGCATGAAGCCCTTCCAGGTGCGGGACGAGCGGCCGATAACGCGCCCGTAAGGTCTGGTCACGCTCAACCAGCATGGCCGCCACCTGATCGTAGGTAAGCCGTGCGTGGGAACGCATGAGGCCCTCAAAGAAGCGGTATTTTTTCACCCTGCCCGTATCGTCTATGGACATCTCACAGACCATGCACAAGCGATCGGTATCGGGATTGATCGAACACAGGCCGTTCGAGAGGATTTCCGGCAACATGGGGATAACCCGCTCCGGGAAGTACACCGAATTGCCGCGCTCGAAGGCGGCGCGATCCAGCGCCGTACCGTGCCTGACATACGAAGACACATCGGCAATCGCCACCAGCAGCCGCCAACCCTTGCCTTGCCGCTCGCAGAACACGGCGTCGTCAAAGTCTCTGGCGTCCACGCCGTCTATGGTCACCAGCGGGATGTCACGGACATCTTCCCGGCCGTGCTTGGCGGGTTCCGGCACTTTGGTCCCCAGCGGCGCGATCTCTGCCTCGACCTCGGGCGGCCAGACCTGCGGCAGATCGTAGACGCGCAGCGCGATGTCAATCTCCATGCCCGGCGCCATGTGGTCGCCCAGAATCTCAACCACCTTGCCGATCGGCTGGCTGTGCAGGCTCGGCTGGGTAATGATCTCGGCCACGACGATCTGGCCATGCTTGGCATCGCCCTGCTGATCGGCCGGTATGACGATATCCTGGCTGATGCGCTTATTATTGGGAATCACGAAGCCGACCCCCTTTTCGAGATAAAAGCGTCCTACGACTTGAGTCGTGTTCCGCTCCAACACCTCCACCACCGCGCCCTCGCGGCGGCCGCGCCGATCCACACCGGACACGCGCACCACGGCGCGGTCGCCGTCGAACAGGACGCGCATCTCTTTCGCAGAGAGGAACAAATCCCCCCCGCCTTCATCCGGCGCCAGAAAACCGTAGCCATCCGGGTGGCCGATCACCCGCCCCTGGATAAGATCCATCTTGGCGGCCACCCCGTAACCCTCACGGCGGTTGCGAACCAATTGGCCATCGCGCTCCATGGCCTTGAGGCGGCGGCGCAGGGCCTCCAGGTCGGTTTCGTCGGTGATCCCTAACTCACCGGCGAGATTGCCAAAGGTCAGCGAAGCACCGTGTTCCGCCAAATATTGCAATATAAATTCCCGGCTGACGATGGGGCGCTCGTATTTGCGCGCCTCGCGCGTTGCGTGGGGGTCTGATGGGGTTTGGCCTGACGGCCCGGTGGTTTTTTTCTTCATTGATAAAATGTTCTCACTGCGGTAAAGTGCGCGGCTTAAGGGCGCGGATTATGGTAAGCTTTGAATTCGGGCCGGTACAAGCCGGGGTGGCGGAATTGGTAGACGCGCTAGCTTCAGGTGTTAGTGGGGGTAACCCCGTGGAGGTTCAAGTCCTCTCCTCGGCACCATTTTGTAGGTGCGAATTCATTCGCATCCACGGCGGCCGAATGAATTCGGCCCTACATCACGTCTTAGGCAACGTCACACCCTTCTGTCCCTGATACTTCCCTCCCCTATCCCTGTAAGAGGTCTCGCATACCTCGTCCGACTCGAAAAAGATCACCTGCGCCACACCCTCATTGGCGTACACCTTGGCGGGCAGCGGCGAAGTGTTGGAGAACTCCAGTGTAACATGTCCTTCCCACTCCGGCTCCAGCGGCGTGACATTGACAATAATGCCACAGCGCGCATACGTAGACTTGCCCAAACAAATCGTGAGCACATTGCGCGGGATGCGGAAATACTCCACCGTGCGCGCCAGGGCGAAGGAATTGGGCGGGATGATGCAGACGTCCGACTTGAGATCCACGAAGCTGTTGGAATCGAAATTCTTGGGGTCCACAATCGCCGAGTTGATGTTGGTAAAGATCTTGAACTCATCGGCGCAGCGGATATCGTACCCATAACTGGACGTGCCGTATGACACCACCCGCCCTGCCCCATTCTCGCGCACCTGGTGGCGCTCGAACGGCTCTATCATGCCGTGCTTCTCCGCCATCTCGCGGATCCATTTGTCTGATTTAATGCTCATAGAATCAGATACAAGAGCAAAGATACAAGATACAAGTTAGAAAAAAAACCAAACCTGGGGTGATATTGCACGTATTTCTGCCTCTAACATGTATGCTCTCTCGGAATGAAGGGTTTACTTGTATCTTTTCTCTTGTATCTTGTATCTGTAGTTCAAGTATTCTGTATCACAATATTGGGAAACTTGCCGCTGTAATCCTTGGCCTGTAACGAAAGCTTGGCCGCCACCTTGCGCGCAATCTCGCGGTACATCCTGGCAATGCGTCCTTCCGGATCGGCAACCACACTGGGATGGCCGTCGTCGGCGTTTTCACGGATGCTGATGTCGAGCGGCAAGGCGCCCAGCATGTCCACGTTGTATTGCTTGGCCATACGTTCGCCGCCGCCCGCGCCGAAGATGTGTTCTTCGTGGCCGCATTGACTGCAAATATGCGTGCTCATATTCTCGATGATGCCGAGCACGGGCACCGCAACCTTCTCGAACATCTTGAGCGCCTTACGGGCATCCAGCAAGGCAATGTCCTGCGGCGTGGTCACGATCAACGCGCCGCTCACGGGTATCTTCTGTGAAAGAGTCAGTTGAATGTCGCCGGTGCCGGGCGGGAGATCAATCACCAGATAATCCAGATCCCTCCACTGCGTATCATTGAACAGTTGCTCCAACGCCGTCGTCACCATCGGCCCGCGCCAGATCATGGGCGTTTCTTCGTCTATCAAATACCCGATGGACATGGACTGAATGCCGTGCCGCATCACCGGCTCCATGCTTTTACCGTCCTTCGAAACGGGCTTGTCGTGCCCCCCCAACATGCGCGGTTGACTGGGGCCGTAGATGTCGGCATCCAAAATACCAACGCTCCCGCCTTCGGCCATCAAGGCCAAGGCAATATTCACGGCAGTGGTGGACTTGCCTACCCCGCCCTTCCCGGAGGCCACGGCGATGATATTTTTGACGGACTTAAGCGGCTTTACCCCCTTCTGCACGGCGTGAGGGATGACCTTGGAGGAAATGACGGCGCTCACCTCAGCGACACCGCTAATCGCCCCGACGCGCCGCTTGATCTCTCCCGCCAGCTCATCCTGATAGCCCTTGGCGGGATAGCCCAGCAGCACCTCGACCTTGACCCTATCACCCTCTATAACGATATTTTTTATGGCCGCAGCAGAGACCAGATCCTTGCCCAGATAAGGATCTATCACCTCTTTAAGTGCCGTCTCAACCTGTAACTGTGAAACATCTGCCATGTAATACTCAGCCTCCAGGCCAACTCTCGACACCGTTTGGTGTCCTTTTCGTTCTACTAAACATATAATTATAGAACAAGCATGCCCACCTCACCATAAAATCTGCTTTCCATGGACTCCAAACGCCGAATACTCGTCACCAGCGCCCTGCCCTATGCCAACGGGCCCATTCACCTCGGCCACCTGGTGGAATACATCCAGACCGACATCTGGGTGCGTTTCCAGAAGATGCGCGGCCATGACTGCACTTACGTCTGCGCCGACGACGCCCACGGCACGCCCATCATGCTGCGCGCCGAACAGGAAGGCATTGCGCCCGAGGCGTTGATCGAACGCATGAACCGGGAACACCTGGCGGACTTCCAGGACTTCGGCGTCGAATTTGATAACTACTACTCCACGCACTCGCCGGAAAACGAGTTCTTTGTGCGCGACATCTATCAGAAGTTGCGCGCCAACAGCCACATCACCCAACGGGTCATCAAACAGGCCTACGACCCGGTCAAAAACCTGTTCCTACCCGATCGCTTCATCAAAGGTGAATGCCCGCGTTGCGGAGCCAAAGATCAGTATGGCGACAGTTGCGAGGCATGCGGCGCGACCTATTCGCCCACGGATTTGAAAAATCCGGTCTCGGTGCTCTCCGGCGCCAAGCCTGTCGAAAAAGAATCCGAGCACTATTTCTTCAGGCTCGGTGATTTTGAAGATTCTTTACGCACCTGGTTGTTTCCGGATATCACGCAGCCGCGTCACGTGCAATCCGAGGTGGCGAACAAGCTCGACGAGTGGTTCACGGCGGGCTTGCAGGACTGGGACATCTCACGTGACGCGCCCTACTTCGGTTTTGAGATCCCCGGCGCGCCCGGCAAATATTTTTACGTCTGGCTCGACGCGCCCGTCGGCTACATGGCGAGTTTCAAAAACTATTGCGAACGGAAGGGCATCAACTTCGACGCCTATTGGAGCGAAGGCAGCGACGCCGAACTCTATCACTTCATCGGCAAAGATATTTTATATTTTCACGCCTTGTTCTGGCCCGCGATGCTGGAAGGCTCAGGTTATCGCAAACCCACCGCTATATACGCCCACGGATTTCTCACCGTGAACGGCCAAAAGATGTCCAAGTCACGCGGCACCTTCATCACCGCGCGCACGTATTTGGATCATCTGAACCCGGAGTATCTGCGCTATTACTACGCCACCAAGCTCAATAGCACGATGGAGGATATTGATCTAAACTTCGATGATTTCGTGGCGCGGGTCAATAGCGATCTGATCGGGAAATACATCAATATTGCGAGCCGGACCGCGGGATTTCTGACCAAACACTTCAATGGTGTTTTATCAGAGGCCTATTATCAAGGTGAGCATACTAACCGAATTTGCGCACTGGTAAGCGCTGGCGTGGCAGATGAAATTGCTGAGGCCTATGAACAGAGGGAATACAGCAAGGTTCTGCGTGCGGTAATGAAAGCGGCTGACCACATTAACCAATATTTCGACAAAAATAAACCTTGGGAACTGGCCAAAGACCCGTCGCAGAAGACAAAATTGCATGACGTATGCAGCGACTGCTGTATTGCATTTTACATGTTAACCATCTATTTGACTCCGATACTGCCCGAGCTATCGAAAAAAGTCGCAAGCTTTTGTAATATCCCTGATGAATTGAAATGGGATGACCTAAATCACTCCCCCATAACAATCAAACCTTACCAGCACCTCATGACCCGTATTGACCCGAAACAAGTCGAAGGCATGCTCGCTGAGAGTCAAGAAGGTCTGCGACCAATCTCCCCTCTCCCGGAGGGAGAGGGGAACATGATCAGTATTGACGACTTCGCCAAGATTGATCTTCGCATCGCACGCATTGTCAAAGCGGAAGATGTCGAGGGTGCGGAAAAACTGTTGAAGCTCACGCTCGACATCGGCGAGGGAAAACCGCGCATCGTGTTCGCCGGCATTAAATCCGCTTATAAACCCGCCGATTTGGAAGGCAAGCTCACGGTGATGGTGGCGAATCTCGCACCGCGCAAGATGAAGTTCGGCGTCTCCGAAGGTATGGTGCTGGCCGCCGGGCCGGGCGGTAAGGACTTGTGGATATTGGAACCGCATGCCGGTGCGCAACCCGGCATGCGGGTGAAGTAAGAGGGCTGCGCGGGTAGCTAAACTTTACGCAACTGTACGACAGGAGAATAAAGTCATGGCAAAAAATGCACTCATCGTAGGCGGAACCAGCGGCATCGGATTGGAAGTCGCAAAATTGTTACTCAACCAAGGCGCTGCCGTAACGCTGGTTGGTAAAAATCAAGACAAGATCAACAGCGCTCGCAACAGTCTGGGCGCCTTGGGCAAGATAGTAGGCATAAAGGCGGATATCACGCAGCCTGCTGACCTGCAGCGACTTACTAGCATGCTGGCGGCCGAAGAAGGGTTCGATTATCTCGTTAACGCCGCGGGCGTGTTTACGCCCAAGAAATTTCTTGAGCACAGCCCCGAGGATTACGACAAATATCTGGATCTCAACAAGGGATTGTTTTTTATCACTCAGGCCGTCGCGCAAAAAATGGTGGATCGGGGCATCGCAGGTTCCATCGTCAACATCGGCTCGATGTGGGCGCATCAAGCAGTGTTGGCCACGCCGTCGTCAGCCTATTCGATGGCCAAGGCGGGGCTGCATAGTCTCACTCAACACCTGGCCATGGAGCTGGGAGCCTTTGGCATACGAGTCAACGCCGTCGCTCCGGCCGTAGTTGAGACACCCATTTACGAGTCGTTCATCGAGCCTAGTCAGGTCAAGGCGGCATTGCATGGATTTGATAAATTCCATCCCATCGGCCGTATCGGCAAGCCTGTTGATGTAGCGGAAACCATCTGTTTCCTGTTGTCGGATAAGGCCTCTTGGGTCACCGGGGCGGTCTGGGACGTAGACGGCGGTGTGATGGCCGGCCGCAACTAGCCCAGAGTGGACGATCACCCTCATGACCACTATCTCGGCTTCTTGCCGGCGCTTGATTGCGGTATAGGGCGAGTTCATTCGGCTGTCCCCTCATGAATCCGCAAAAGCGGCACGAAATTTTTACGCGCCTCAAGGCCGCCAATCCCAAGCCCACTACCGAATTACGCTACACCTCGCCATTTGAATTGCTCGTCTCCGTTATTCTCTCCGCACAAGCGACTGACGTGAGCGTGAATAAAGCTACTGGCGAGCTCTTCCAGGCCGCCGACACGCCGCAGGCCATGCTCAAGCTGGGGGAAAGGGGGCTCAAGAAATACATCAAGACCATCGGCCTCTACAACAGCAAGGCGGCCAACATCATCAAGACCTGTAAACTGTTGATTGAACGTCATCAGGGTCAAGTGCCGAGCACCCGTGAAGAACTTGAGGCATTACCTGGCGCAGGCCGCAAAACGGCCAACGTGATCCTCAACACCGCCTTTGGCGAACCGACCATCGCGGTGGATACGCACATCTTCCGCGTCGCCAACCGCACCGGTCTCGCGCCGGGAAAAACAGTACGTCAAGTGGAAGACAAGCTCAATAAATTTGTCCCCCCTGAATTTCGCCACGATGCACATCACTGGCTTATACTGCACGGACGTTACGTGTGTACCGCTCGAAGACCGCGTTGCCCTCAGTGTGTGATTGCCGATCTTTGTGAATACAAAGACAAGACCCCGGAATAAACATCGTGTTTTTCGGCCAGAATCGCGAACAGCTCCGCCAGCTTTTTATTGATAGCTGGAATAAACGCCTGACCAGCGCTCCCATGGAACCCATCGAGGAGATGGTGGCGGCCATTATCGCTGAGCATCCCGAATATCATCCCATGCTGGAACAGCCTGATGCCGCACTCGCCAAGGATTACTTGCCCGAGTTTGGAGAGATCAATCCCTTTTTACACATGGCCATGCACATCGCCTTACGGGAACAACTGAGCAGTAACCGACCCCACGGGATTACCCAGGTGTATCGGAAGTTACTCGGGAAATACGGTGATCCGCACGAGGTCGAGCATCACATGGCGGAATGCCTTGGGGAAATCATCTGGCGCGCGCAACGTGAAAACAAGCTGCCGGATGAGGCAGCCTATTTGGAATGCTTGCAAAAGCTGTGATGATTTATACCGGCAGCACCTTAAATTCAAAGAGCCTTTCCGCCATCCAGACGGCCGCTAGCACTGCAATGGCAAACGAACCCAGACAGAGCGTGTAACGCTGGTATAGAGAAGTGCCGCGCAATAAAAAAGCCAGTGGCAGGAACAATGCCACGATGGCCAACTGGCCGAGCTCCACACCGATATTAAATCCCACCAGCGACCTGAGCAGCGCCCCTTGAGGCAGATGCAAATCGGTGAGCACGCTGGCAAAACCGAATCCATGAATCAGACCAAATACAAACGCCACCATCCACAGGCGCGTATGAATCACAGGCCTGATGTTGTTGACCGCCCCGACCACGATGGATGCCGCGATGGTGGATTCCACCAGTCGTGACGGCAATTGGATGATGCCCAATGCCGCCAGGCTTAAGGTGATCGAGTGCGCGATCGTAAAGGCCGTGACGATCTTCAGGACATTCCAGCCTGCGTCGCGAAAATCGGCGACGGCGATCCATAAACCTGCCTTGCGCCGGAGTACGGCAGGCAACAGCAGCGCCAGTAAAAACAGAATATGATCATAGCCGATCCAGATATGCCATATCCCTTCGCGCACAAAATCGAGAAACTGGCGCCAGGGATTTGTGCTGGCGAGTTCAAAGCTCTGCAAGGGTTTTTCAACACCAAAAATGGCGGTTCTGACAAGACCGTGGTATTGGAGATTAAGCAAGCCTTTGTGCTGCGGGTCTAGCTCGGAGAATAGGCTATAAGCCAATTCGAGGTGATCGGGCGGGGTGGGGCACTTTGCAGAAAATTTCAATACTGCATAGGCTCCATCGCTGTGATTGTCCACCCAATGCTCGCTGATCCGGCTGGTGCATAAAGCGCCCTCGGCACGCAATTGAAGGCGTGGCAAGGCATACGCGGCAATCTCCGAATGTCGTTTACGTAGTTCACCCCAGGTAATCTGTCCGTCGTCGTTACTGTCGAGGCCGATGGCGTAATCGAGATCGCGCAGCGCAATATCCCACTGGCCGCTGATGTATGCACCCTGCACCGACAGGCTGAGATAACTGTCGCTGGGTTTATGGGCTTGGACTGAGAATGACAAAAGCAGGAGCAGGAGCCCGGCAACAGTGCAACCTGTCTTCCGCTTAGTTCGTTGCATACCCATTGCAAAGTTGAGGAGCTAACGATATGCCTTGGCGATAGTATTGGTGTCCACGAAGATTTCGAGGTGCATCACCTTGCCGTTCTTGAACGTCCACACCATAGCCCAGTCGCTTTCAAACGTCTTCTGTGTCGCCTTTGAATATCCGGCGAAAAATCCGAGCGCCACGACCTGATCCCCCTGGGCGATGTATGATCGCGGCTCGAATTTCGTATACACGGCGGCTGCATCCATTTTTTTAAAAAACTCACCGACTTGGACCCTGCCTTTAAGGTTGCCGGCATAGGGAATGTCAGGGTATCCCGGGTCAATCCAGACAACGTCATCCGACATGACGTTTAATATGCCCTCGATATTACCCTGAGAGAAATCCACATAGCCCTGCTGCACAATTTGCACGTTGTTCACGGTATCTCCTTGGCGAATAGATGATGTTGTAAATTAATCCGCGACTCTTGCATCGCAGCATCCTGGACCTTGGATGCTCGAAAACAGCGGATTTTGTTTTAAACCCTGCAACTGTATATATTCCAGGCGTGTCCGGCTGAGCCAATCCAATACGGGCTGGGCAGCGGACTTGTTCTTGGCCGCGATCGCAGCTTCGAGCAAGATGCGTGCATCCGCCGGTTCACGCTGCACCACCCAATTTTCCTGCGCCAGGCGCAGGGCCTCTTGGGGTTGCTTGAGTAAATACAGGGTAAAGCGGGCTTCCTCGCGCCGATGCACCGTGTCGCCACGCAGACGGCTTGCAGCGAAACGGGCACGCAGGGATTCGATGTGTTCGTCCAGATTCGCGGCATTGAGCGCCTGCTCCGCCAACGTCAGTCTCAGCAGCAGGCCGTCCGCGCGTGTCTCATCCTTTAATGAAGTAATCACCTCGGACGGTCGTTCCTGATCGAGTAAAAAATCGGCATAGGCGCCGAGCAGATAACTGTCGCGCACCTTCAATTGCAGGGCCTGCCTGAAGTGACTTTCCGCAGCCTGCGCATCACCCAGCCGCGCCGCGATCTCGGCCAACGATGTCAACACCCACAGCCGCTCTGCACTACTCGCTTGCGGATACTTGGCGAAGACCTCTTGCAACAGCCGATAACTCTTATCCGCCTGTCCGGTATAGCTCCCCACACCGCTCACGCAAGCCACCGTGGTAAGTTCCGAAGCGAGGCGTAACAGCTTTATACAACTTTTTCTTGCCTCGGAGTAATTTCCCTGTACCTGTTCCAGCGACGCCTTGGTCAGCCACGCCTGGGCATCATTAGGTGCTATCTTCAGAATCTGCGAGAGATCGTGCAGTGCGCCGCTGAAGTCATGACGTGCTTGGCGCAAGGTAGCGCGCAGCAGTAACACGGCAATAGGCGGATCGGCGATGTCCAGCCACGGCTTGAGCGCCGCCTCCGCATAACCGTAATAACGCGGATCGGCCTCGGCGCGGCCGTACTCGATGTAACGTCTGGCAAGCTGCGTGGCGAGTGGCAAATCATCCGGTTGTTCTGTCAGGTGTGTGCGCAACGCGCGCAACTCACGGATGACCGGATCGCCCGCCTGCGCACGCAAGCGCTCCAGCACCTGCGCGTCATCCGCAGGAATATAAGGCGCCGCCAAAACATTAACGGCGCATCCCAAACCTCCAGACACCACGATAAGCCATGCGGTAATCTGCTTGCGGTTCAACATATCAGTCCCGGCTTGCTGGCGGGATGGTCTTGCGACCATCCCGCTTGGCAGTATATAAAAGTTGTTTACAGCGCCTCCGGCTCGGTATTATCCGGCTGGGTGGCGGTGAAGCCGTCCACCGACACCGGCTCGGTATTGTCCGGTGCGTTCGCCACTACGTCGCGCACGGCGTTGGTGAAGGCATCGCCGGTGGCGGTGTCTCCGCCTCCACCGCCACCACAGCCTGCCGCTAAAAGCGCTATGCCGACCAGCAGTAAATTTTTTGTTTTCATGATTAACCCTCCTGATAAGCCTGAATCAAGGCGTACCGGCTTCAGGTGAACCGGGAATAGGCGTGTTCAGATAGGGGAAGGCATTGCCAAATACGCTGGCGTCCACGAATGCGCCGTCGGTGATCGCCGCTCCGCCGGCCGGCGCCTGATTCACCGTCCCGCCGCTACCGTTGGTGCCGTACAGCCCCAACGCAATCAGTCCGCCTTGCGCGACACGCAGTTCGATATCCACGATATCGTCTCCGGGACGACGCCCATTGGGAAAGCCTGCATTATCGCCGGCAATCACGCCCAAACGGTTTTGACTGGCGCGAGGTGTGGGGGCAACAGCCGTGTTCAGGCGCAACATCTCGGAGGCCACCACATTGGCCGGCTGGTTGAGATTGCCGGTCGCGGGTGTGTTGATGCCCGTAAGAAATGCCGCTACCAGATCACTGCGGGGGAACAACGTAGGTGCGGGTGCGATGGGATAGAGAATCTCTACTATCGCCGGCAGCGTGGGATTGGTCACATAGTCGGCGAACTGGCCGTCCTTCTCCGGTTTAGAGGCGTTGAACTTGTTCTTGTCCTTGAGCCCAATCACCAGCTCATTGACCAAAGGGCTGCCCAGTCGTGACACCTGCGTCCATGCGCCGCCCTCTTTGGCCGGGGCATCAAAGTTCGGGCTGGAATTCACCAGCCTTCCTTGCCGCAAACTGGCGGTCGTCCATGCACCAATTACTGGTTCCGTGCCATTGGTCAGGCAAGCTATGGGCGCCTCCAGAATTAACGAAGTGACATTGGCATCCGCAAGCAGGTCGTCCTCGGCATTCTCCGGGCCTATCGGATTGGTGTTGATGAGATCGAAGATCTCACCCAGGTTGACCACGAACGGATCCTTGCGTTGCCCGACAAACATCCGGGCCGCGGTGGAACACCCGGGGATATTGATGTTGTAGACATGCGAGGCCGCGTAGGCCGCATAATCCGGGATGGATTTGTTGCCGATATTGTCCACCGGCTTGGCGAAGGTCTTGCTGCCGTCGGCGGCGTTAGTAATGTCCTGGACATTGCCCGTACGCCGGTCGCCGCGCACGATTTTAACGGTGTAGGACTCCGTCACGTTGAGGGCGGCAGTATTGCCCACTGCGATGGAACTGGAATTAACCAACGGGATGGAAACGTTCTTGCCGCCGACATTCAACTGGGTATCTTTCAGAGTGTTCTGAAAGCGGAATTGAAAGGTGATGTCTTCCTTGGCGTTACCGTTATTGTCTATGTGGATTTCATACAGCGCGTCGGAATCCATGGTGAAGTAATTGGGTCCGCCGTAGGGATCTTGCAGGGGCTGATAATTGGCCACCCAGGTGACGAAGCCTTCCCTGCCCGTTTCGTAACTCCTGAACATATAAAAATCGGTGCCGTCCACCTTGGGCATCTCAGTGATGAACGGCGCCTCGCGATGACTGGAGGCCTCGACAAGGCCGCCACCCAGCAGCAGACTACTGGCCGCCAGGCTTATTGCACAGGTTAGTTTATTGAGTTTCATATATTCTCTCCTTAGTTAATTTGAAATGTTTGATGAGAAATGTCATTCACTATTACGCAGATCTTGGGTGAATGGATGCAGACACAGGCTAACGTTTTCCGCCTCACCACTGCGTCTATACGAACCGGAGGTCATTTTGGATGCGGCTCAAAAACATCCAATACTGCGGATTGTTGCGTAAGTTACTCACAGGTCAGTAAGTAAGATTACACTTCCCGCTGCGTCCCCGCCCCCTATGTAGGGGGCGGGACAGGGTGGGGGTAGGTAAAACAGGGTATTTACTCAGGAGTCACGTCATAAGACATTGTTGCCTTACTTTGTGACTCCTGAGTTAGTGGTGAAATTTGGCCCCTATTTGCTACACTTGGCGGAATGGATAAGTCCAACGACAATAATCCGCCCCAAGTGCCTACGGCCGATAGTGCGGATCAGGCCTGCTGCGAATTGCTGGCGGCCATCGCCAGGCGGGAGCAGAGCGCGTTAGAAAGCCTTTATGACATGACCGTAGCGCGTGTCTATGGCGTGGCCTTGCGTATTACCGGCCGCCGTGATGCGGCCGAAGAGGTGGTGGCGGATGTCTATTGGCAGGTGTGGCAACAGGCGGGACGTTACGATGCTCAACGCGGCAGTGTGTTGGCTTGGTTGTTGACGATCTGCCGCAGCCGGGCGCTCGATCATCTGCGCCGGCGGGACAAGGCGGAGTTTCATCCTGAACCGCAAACCCTGGACTCAGAGTTAAGCGTTGCCGGGACCAATCCAGAAGATTTGTTATCCGCAGTGGAACGCGAAAGCGTTGTGCATGCCGCGCTGCAAGGCCTGTCCGCGCAACAACGCCAACTCATTGCGCTGGCCTTTTTCAAGGGCATGAGCCATCAAGAAATCGCCACGTATACCGCTATACCCCTGGGCACGGTCAAGACACACCTCCGCAAGGCCCTGGCGGCGCTGCAGCAACTGCTTAACTCACATAATCAACTTTCGCTATAGCAATAAATGTTATGAACGAAAACCCGCCCGATGATCCTATTTTAGACCCAAAGTCTGCGGAGGCCTTGCTGCTTGGGCTAAATCCTGTCGAGCCTGACCGCGAGCGTAAGGAAGCCATGCGCCGCGTCATCATGGAACGCATACGCTCCGCGGCCCAAATTGCGCCGCTTAACTTTCTGACCATACGGGCCAATGAAGGAGAATGGACCCGCCTCACCCCCTTGGTAGAGATGAAGCTGCTCTACAGCGATGTTGCTCAACACAGCCGCTCTTTCCTGCTGCGTATGCACCCCGGCGCCAGTCTGCCCGCGCACGACCATCCGGCTGATGAAGAATGTTTAGTGCTGGAGGGAGAGGTAATGCTGGGGGATATTGCGGGCCGTGCCGGGGATTACCATCTCGCCCCCAAGGGCCTGCCCCACGGCACTATTACCACCAAGACCGGCGCCCTCCTGTTTATCCGTGCCGGCGCCACGGAACACGCAGCGTAGCTGCGGAAGATATGGCTAAACAAGGCGTTGCAGGATGGCCGCCTTGACCGAGTTAAGGCTCGCCTCCACACTGGCTACGGGGGCGGCGCATTGTTTGATGGCGGTGTCGGGGTCTTTAAGTCCGTTGCCCGTCAGGGTACACACAATGCGGCTGCCTTCCGGTATCTTTCCTGATTGGATGTCGCGCATCGCTCCGGCCAGCGAGGCCGCCGAGGCGGGCTCACAGAAGATGCCTTCCTTGCCGCTCAGCAATTTTTGCGCGGCGAGAATTTCCTCATCGCTGCATTCATCGAACCAACCTTCGGATTCCTGTTGCAGTTTCCAGGCGCTGTCCCAGGACTGCGGATGGCCGATGCGAATCGCGGTCGCCACCGTCTCCGGGTTGTCCACCATCCGGCCGCGCATGAACGGTGCGGCACCGCTCGCCTGATAGCCGACCATGTGCGGACGCTTTTTGATCGCGCCGTTGCTGTAATCCTCGCTGTAACCCATCCAGTGCGCGGTAATGTTACCGGCGTTGCCGACCGGTAAGCAGTGATAATCGGGGGCGAATCCAAGTTCCTCGACGATCTCGAAGGCCACTGTTTTTTGACCTTGCAAGCGATACGGATTGATGGAGTTGACGATGGTCACCGGCGCCTCGTGCGCGACCTCTTTGACGAGCCGCATGCCGTCGTCGAAATTACCCTTGATCTGAATCACCACCGCGCCGTAGATCATCGCCTGCGCGAGCTTGCCGAGTGCAATCTTGCCGTCGGGGATCAGCACAAAGGCGGTAATCGTTGCGCGCGCCGCATAGGCCGCCGCAGCCGCTGAGGTGTTGCCGGTGGAGGCGCAGATGATGGCGCGGCGGCCCTCTTCGACCGCCTTGGTCACCGCCATGGTCATGCCGCGGTCCTTGAATGAACCGGTGGGGTTCAGACCCTCGCACTTCACATAAATTTCCACGTCCTTGCCGAGCAGCCGCGGGATATGATGCAACCGCACCAGCGGCGTGGCGCCCTCGCCCAGGCTGATGATGCGCGTGTCATCGTGTACGGGCAGGCGGTCGCGGTATTTATTGATGAGTCCGGTGTAACGGGGCATAGTGATTCCTTGAGTTCAGCTACCGTAGTCACGTCTCGCAGCTATGTGACTGTTCAACTTCTATTAAATTACATACAAAATCGTAGCTTTCGGCTACTGATCTTGCTTGATCTGCTCCTGAATTTTATCTATGCCGGCTTGCGCGCACTGATCGTCAAGGTGTCCGCCCGGAGCACCACCCACGCCGATCGCCCCCACCGCTTCATCGCCCACACGAATCGGCATACCGCCGCCCAGGATCAGAAAGCCGTCGATCTGAGCAAGGTTCGCGGCAGCGGGATTTTTCTGAATGGTTTGCACTATATCACTCGTGTTCGCGCGCATGGAAGCCGACGTGTAAGCCTTGCGGCGACTCGAATCAACGGTGTGCGGGCCCGCGCCGTCGGCGCGTTGCAAGGCCTTGATCTGACCGGCTCGGTCGACCACTGTAGCGGATACCAGCCAGCCTTTCGTCCGGCACGCCTCAACAGCCGCGGCAGCGGCTGCGTTCGCCAATGCCAGGGAGATTGTCTTCTCTTGACGCACGTCCTGTGCATGTCCTAATGCACTGGCAACGACGCTGAATATCGCGATCAAAACGACTCTGGAACTACGAATCATATTTCATCTCCTGTGATTGCGGTGCGCAACTAAGCGCTCACTGTTCCGTATTACCTTTCGCGCTGCGGTTGCAAACAAAATTACCGCGACAACTGCTCCAAACGAATGCGCGTCACTTCTCCGCTGATGGTATCGAGCGCTTGAATGCGCGCCACGGCTTGATTCATTTGGCGTTCCAAGACGCGCTGGGTGAGGATAATCACCGAGACGCTGCTCATGCCGGCCACCGGTTCTTTTTGCAGTATCGCTTCGATACTGATCGAGTGATCGGCCAGAATGCGCGTCACATCGGCCAGCACGCCCGGCCGGTCAGTCGCCTGCATGCGCAGATAATAGGCGGTCTCGACCTCTTCCATCGGCAGAATCGGGAAGTCGGAAAGCGCATCGGGCTGGAAGGCGAGATGCGGGACCCGGTTCTCGGGGTCCGAGGTAAGCGCGCGCACCACGTCAACGAGATCCGCCACCACCGCCGAGGCAGTCGGTTCGGCTCCCGCGCCGGCGCCGTAATAGAGAGTCGGCCCGACCGCATCGCCGGTCACCACGATGGCGTTCATCACCCCGTCCACGTTGGCAATCAGACGCCGATACGGAATCAGGGTGGGGTGCACGCGCAGTTCGATACCTTTGGTCGTGCGCCGCGATAGCGCCAGATGCTTGATGCGGTAACCAAGCTGCTCGGCGTAATTCACATCTTCGCGGGTGATGCGGGTGATGCCTTCGGTATACACCTTATCGAATTGCAGCGGGATGCCGAAGGCTATGGCGGCGAGGATGGTGAGCTTGTGTGCGGCGTCTATCCCTTCGACATCGAAGGTGGGGTCGGCCTCGGCGTAACCGAGCCGCTGCGCCTCGGCCAGCACGTCGGCGAAGTCGCGGCCTTTGTCGCGCATCTCGGTCAAGATAAAATTACCGGTGCCGTTGATGATGCCCGCCAACCATTCGATGCGGTTGCCGGCCAGACCCTCGCGGATTGCCTTGATGATGGGGATGCCGCCCGCCAC
Source organism: Gammaproteobacteria bacterium (assembly GCA_016195665.1). Taxonomy (NCBI): domain Bacteria; kingdom Pseudomonadati; phylum Pseudomonadota; class Gammaproteobacteria; species Gammaproteobacteria bacterium. The sequence goes on from JACPZD010000035.1 coordinate 71,867, forward strand.
TGCGGCTTCGAAGGCGACCATCACGCCCTGGTCGCGCGCGGCGGCGAAGATCTCATTACCATGGCGCGCAATCAACGCCTTATTGGCGGTGACCACATGTTTACCGTTGGCGATGGCGCGGTTGACGAGGTCGCGGGCGATGTCCACACCGCCGATCAGTTCGACGACGATCTCGATGTCTGGATTTTCCACCACCTCGACAGGGTGTGCGGTAAGCCGGATACCTTCATAGTTACAGATGCGGGATTTGGAGAGATCGCGCGCGGCGGCGTGCACCACCTGGATGCCGCGGCCCGCGCGGCGGGTGATTTCTTCGGCGTTGCGGCGCAACACATTGACTGTGCCGCCGCCGACCGTACCGAGGCCCAGCAGGCCGACTTTGACAGGGTTCAGGGAGTTCATGGGATTGACCGAAAAAACTCAGCCTAACTGGCTGACCGGATGAATTCAGCGCCGGAAGATTGGCCGAATGAATTCGGCCCTACTCTGTCTTTTCGAAACATCTCGCGGATGCCGCGGATCGCCTGCCGGGTGCGGTGCTCGTTTTCGATCAGCCCAAAGCGCACGTGATCGTCGCCGTATTCGCCGAAACCGATGCCGGGCGAGACCGCGACCTTGGCGTCTTCCAGCAGCCGTTTGGAGAATTCCAGCGAACCCAGATGCTTATACGGATCGGGAATGGGCGCCCACACAAACATGCTCGCCTTGGGTTTTTCCACAGGCCAACCCAGGGCATTCAATCCCTCGCACAACACGTCGCGGCGGCTGCGGTACATCTCGGAGATCTCCTTCACGCAGTCCTGCGGCCCCTCCAGCGCGGTGATCGCGGCCACTTGAATGGGAGTAAAGGTACCATAGTCGAGATACGACTTCATGCGCGCGAGCGCCGCGACCAGATGGTGATTGCCGCACATGAAGCCCACCCGCCAGCCCGGCATGTTGTAACTCTTCGACAAAGTAAAAAATTCCACCGCGACATCCGTCGCACCTTTGACTTGCAATATCGAGGGCGCGACATAACCATCGAAGGCGATGTCGGCGTAAGCGAGATCGTGTACCACCCAGATTTCATTCTCCCGCGCAATGGCGACAACCTTTTCGAAGAAGTCCAGCTCCACGCATTGGGTGGTCGGGTTACCGGGGAAATTGAGCACCAGCATCTTCGGCTTGGGCCATGAATCCTTGATCGCCTTTTCCAGCTCGGCAAAAAAGTCTATCCCCGGCGTAAGCCGCACGTGGCGGATATCCGCACCCGCAATTACAAAACCATAGGGATGAATGGGATAAGACGGATTGGGAACCAGTATCGTGTCCCCCGCACCCATCGTGGCAAGTGCCAGATGCGCCAGACCTTCCTTGGAACCGATGGTGACGATGGACTCTTTATCGGGGTCTAGATCTACGTCAAAACGGCGTTTGTACCAGCCGCAAATCGCCTTGCGCAGACGTGGAATGCCGCGCGAGGCGGAATAGCGATGGGTGTCGCCGCGCTGCACCGCCTCGATCAGTTTATCCACGATGTGCTTAGGGGTGGGCTGATCGGGATTGCCCATGCCGAAGTCAATGATGTCCTCGCCGCGCGCGCGCGCCTTCGCTTTCAACTCTGTTACAATGTTGAAGACGTAAGGAGGAAGGCGTTTGATCCTGAGAAAATCGGTGATCACGGGATATACCCAATCAAAGTGTAAAGAGTTACTAAGCAGTTCATATAGTAAGATGACATTTCCGCCTCGTTCCCGCCCCCCTGTTCAGGGGGCGGGACAGGGTGGGGGTAAGTAATAAGGGTTTTTTACTAATCAGAAACAAAGTAAGTACATACGCTTACTTTGTTTCTGATTAGTAACAGGCGCACATTACTGAGCGCGCCTTTGGCTGTCAATCTATGAAATTTAGTCTCGAATCAAATCCGGGCAATTATATCATTCACTCGTATGCGGCTGGACAAATATGTATCAGCTCGCTACCTGAAGCAGGGCTTCATCCCAGCCGCCCTCCTGCCAGAGAAGTGCTCACCCAAAGCTGCATCATTCTGCCCGACCTGATCCTGCGAGACTGGCCGCCGCAACATTTTGACGATCTCAGCGCCGGACACTTCGCCGTTTTGCTGGAACTGAGGCCTGAAGTGGTGTTGCTGGGAAGCGGCGGGCGACTGCGCTTTCCCCCGCCCGCCCTCACCGCGAGCCTGCTTGAAGAAGGCATCGGCGTCGAGGTAATGAATACCGGCGCGGCCTGCCGCACCTATAACATCCTCATGAACGAAGGCCGTAGGGTGGCCGCCGCCTTGCTGATGATCTAAGAGCATATCCATAAATAGCTCCCCTGTGTCTCCCTTGCGATGAAAAGGCTTCACCGCGGAGGGCGCGGAGGAGAAACAAAGCCTTCTTGAAGGCATTCCTCTGCGTCCTCTGCGGTAAATTATTTGTGGATAAGCTCTAAGGATCCTGAAAAAAATCTACTGCCTGTTTCTGGGGAGATACTGCAAGGGGTCCACCGGCTTGCCATCCTTACGTATCTCGAAATACAGTTGCACTTGCTCCGAAGTGCTCTTGCCCATCTCGGCGATGGGCTGTCCCAAGGCGACTTTTTCACCCTCTTTTACGAGCCTCTTTTTGTTGTTAGCATAAGCACTTAAGAAGGATTTATCATGTTTTACTATAACTAGCTCGCCGAGCCCCTTGAGGCCGTTTCCGCTGTAAACCACCCGCCCCGCCGCCGCCGCGCGTACCGGCTGACCTTCCCGCCCGGCGATGCTGATGCCTTTTTCGGAGCCGGAACGTTCGGGCAGCACCTGGCCGGTCGCGGGCCATTTCCATAACACCCTGCCGCTCGTCGGCGTGTCGTTATCATCGGCCGGGATCGGCGCGATAAGGGGCGCAGGAGTTGCTACAGGCGGGAGGACGGGGCGCGTGGGGCGTGCAGGGGCCGAAATAGTTTTCACCGGCTTGGAGACTTCCACGCTGTCGGGCGGCGTTACCCGGAGCCGTTGGCCGGCGTAGATGCGGTCAGGCGACGAGAGCCGGTTCCATGCGGCCACCTGTTGGTAGTCCTGGCCGTATAGCCAGGCAATCGCGTACAGGGTCTCGCCCGCTGCGACTATATGATAGAAATCGCGGCGTGCAGGCTCATCACTCGTCACTGCATCCTCGTCCTGTTCCACCGGGGCAAGCACCATGGGGCCGCCGCAACCGGCAAGCCACAGCAGCAGGGATAACGGCCACGCTGCACTTATAGGATGTTGAAAAAGACCATCCTTGGTCTTCTTCAACACGCAAAGCAAAAAATGTGGTTTTTGCTTTGCTCCATTTTCCAAACACATACGGCGTGTTTGAAAAATGGCGGCCCATCCCTGGGCCGCACGCAGACTGTTTTTCAACAGCCTGCTCACACTCATCGTGTACTCAAAATGAAATAAGCCGCCACCGCCAACGCGACCACCGACCAGCCTATCGCGTCTACATATTTACGCAGCAATCCTTCCATGCGCGGGCCGCCCCACACCATTAGCCCGGCCACCATAAAAAACCGCGCGCCGCGTCCGATTAAAGAGCCGAGCACAAACGGCAACAGCGCCATTGAGATCACCCCCGAGGCGATGGTGAACATCTTGTAGGGGATGGGGGTGAACGCTGCGATAAAGATCGCCCAGAAGCCCCACTCCGCGAACCATTCTCTGGCTTGAAGATAGGCGGGCCAATAACCCGCGCGTTGGATAAGGGGCGCGATCAGTTCGAAGGCGAAATGGCCAATCAAATAACCGAACAAACCGCCCAATACCGACGTGATCATGGTCAGCGCGGCGAGAACCCAGGCCCGTTCCGGACGCGCCAGGGCCATGGGGGCGAGCATGACGTCCGGCGGGATGGGGAAAAAAGACGACTCGGCGAAGCTGAGTGCGCCCAAAAACCACGGTGCATGACGATGCCTGGCCCACTGCATCGTTCGGTTATACAGGGCTGAGAATAGTCGCACTTTACTTGCCGCCCATCAGAGGGACAAAACTAACCCGTTCCAGCACTTCTTTCTTTAAGCCCTCGGAGGTACGCGTGATGAGGGTCAACTCTTGAGTACCGCGGCGGCCGAGGGGGATCACCATGCGGCCACCCTCGGCCAATTGCTCCACCAAGGCGGGAGGGATCGCCGCCGGCGCGGCGGTGACCAGGATAGCGTCGTAGGGCGCCTGTTCCGGCCAGCCTTGACTGCCGTTGCCGTACTTGGCGTTGATATTACGCAACTTGAGTTCCCTGAAGCGCTGTTGCGCAGTAAGCAACAGGGGTTGGATACGCTCGATGCTGTAGATCTCCTTGGCAAGCTGGGCGAGGACGGCGGTTTGATAACCCGATCCAGTGCCGATCTCCAGCACCTTGCCGAACGGACCCGACGTCAGCAGCGCCTCCGTCATGCGCGCCACGATGTAGGGCTGGGAAATGGTCTGGCCGTGACCGATAGGCAGCGCGGTGTCTTCGTAGGCGCGGCTTGCCAGGGCCTCGTCCATAAAAATATGACGCGGGACGTTGCGCAGTGCCTCCAGCAAGTCCGGATGACGTATGCCCTGTTCCAGCAGACGCTGGATCAGACGCTCGCGCGTGCGCGGCGAGGTCATGCCGATGCCTTGATGGCGGACACTCATCGCTCTAGTCCCTGCGCGGGCTTCACCGGCAATCCAGCTTGTGCGGGATGAAAGGAGAATCCTTGCAGCCAGGTGGCGATCTTGTCGAGGGCGGGATAACGGGTCAGATCCACCAGGATGGGGGTGATCGAAACGAAGTGACGCTTGATGGCGTGAAAATCGGTGCCCGGCCCGGCGTCTTGTTCCGTGCCCGGCGGTCCGACCCAGTAGATCGTCCTCCCGCGCGGATCTGTCATGCGCAGCACCGGCTCGGCTTTGTGGCGATGTCCCAGGCGGGTCGCCTCAAATCCGGCCAGTTGCTCCCACGGCAGATCGGGCACATTGATGTTCAGAATCGTATCGGCGGGCAACGGGTCCACCTGCAAGCGGCCGATCAACACCTCCACCACTCGCGCCGCCGTCTCGTAGTGCTGCTGCCCGACCAGCGACACGGCGAGCGCGGGCAGACCCAAAAACCGGCCCTCCATCGCCGCCGCCACAGTGCCGGAATACAGCACGTCGTCGCCGAGATTCGCGCCGCTGTTGATGCCGGCGATGACCATATCGGGCTCCTCGTCCAACAAGCCGGTGATGGCGAGGTGCACACAATCCGTGGGCGTGCCATCCACCCGGATGAAGCCGTTGTCCATCCGCATGGCGCGTATCGGGCTGTCCAGGGTGAGCGAATTGCTGGCGCCGCTGCGATCGCGGTCCGGCGCCACCACGGTGACCTCGGCGATCTTGGCCAAGGCCCCAGCCAGACAACGGATTCCCGGCGACTGATAGCCGTCGTCATTGCTAATTAGGATTTTCATTATTCAGATCCAAGGCTTATGGCCGATATATGAAAACTTGGCTCGCTTTTTGCCTTGACTCGATACAAGATAAAGTTCCCCCACAGATATGCCCATTGTGTACGGTTGCCTACCACCGAGTTTACGCAACGGCCACAAGCCCAGTCTCCTATGATACTGGACATTTCAAGTTAGACAAAACCTTACTCTCATCGCGTCACTCTTTTCTTATGCCCCTTTTAATCAGACAACTTGCTTTTGCTGCACTCTTACTGGGCGCAAGCCACTCGGCATGGGCCGAATTTATTTTATTTCCCGAATTGAACGGTGTCCTACGGCGGGACATAGAGTCTAATGAAATGGCCATGTCCATGGGGCACGACGAGCATCCGCTGCGTAAGGACCAGCCCGATGCGGCGCTCGCTATATTTTATTCGGCCGATTATGGATGCCTGCGCGTGTTAGCCGAGGTTGATATCGCTCGAGAAGTGGACGCCGAGATCGAACGCCTGCAGGCCGGCTGGCTATTGGGTTCGGAAACCACCGCCTGGATTGGGCGTTTTCACACGCCGCTGGGCTATTGGAACACCCGGTATCATCACGGCAGTTATCTGCAGACCGCGGCCACCCGGCCGGACATTTAGGTAGGCACGAAGCTATGGCAAGGTCCAATAGAGTAATAGCGTTCTTCGCCAGCCTCACCGGGCGCATGTTGCTCGGCATGCTGGTCATTCACGCCTTGCTGGTGCCCTTGCTGTACTACGGCGTGATATCCCTTACTAAGGAGGGCTATCAAACTCAGTTTATCCAGCAAGTGCGATCCAATTCGCAACTGTTTGCCGTCCTGTTTGCTCAGGAGATAGCGCAGAAATCGCCGGAAGAGATGGTCTCCGGCGCCCTGCAGAGCGGACAAGTGATCTTCGCCCAGATCATGACCCCTGACGGGCAAACAGTAAATCCAAAAAACGTCGCTAATGCCGATCTTGGCGAATTCAAGGAAGACTTTTTCTTTGGTCAGCACGGGGACACGGTCTATTACATCTCCGTGTCCCTGCGAGACGAAGACGGCAACATCAGCGGCGTCCTGCGTCTCGGTTATGACGAGGAGCCGACTCAGGAACAAATCAAGACCGCCTACCAGCGTGGCTTGTTCCTGGTGCTGGCTTACGGCCTGCTGTCGCTCGCACTGGTCATCTTCTCCGGCTGGCAAATCACGCGATCCTTACGCCGCCTGGGTAACGCGGCGCACCAGGTGGCGATGGGCGAAATCACCAAGCAACTCGATGTACCCACCAACATCAGTGAAGTGACGAGCCTGGGGCAAGACCTGGAGCGTATGCGTTGGAAATTGGTGCATCAGGGCGAGCTGCTGGAACATCAAGCCCTGCACGACAGTTTAACGGGGCTGCCCAACCGCACCTTGCTGCACGATCGGATGCAACATGCCTTCGTCACTGCACAGCGCCTGGGCAAGACAGTCGCCTTGCTCATGATGGATCTGGATCGCTTCAAGGAAGTCAATGACACGCTCGGTCATCACGTTGGAGACTTGTTGTTACAGCAGATCGCATTACGCATGCGCGGCGCCTTGCGGGAATCGGATACCATCGCCCGCCTGGGGGGAGACGAGTTTGCCGTGGTGCTGCCGAGTGTAGAAAACCCCGAGCAGGCCGTCCATACCGCGCAGAAGATATTGACCACGCTGGAGCAGCCCTTAAATCTGGACGGACACAGCTTCACCATCGGCGCCAGTATCGGTATCGCATTCTTCCCCGAGCACGGCGAGGACAATGACACCTTGATGCGGCATGCGGATCTCTCCATGTATTACGCCAAACGCACCCAAAGCGGTTATTCCATTTACAACCCCACCCTGAATCAACAAGGGCTGAATGAAATCACATTGATAGGCGAATTGCGTCACGCCATCCAACACAACGAACTGATCCTCCATTATCAGCCCAAGGTAGACCTCAAGACCGGCCGGGTAACCGGCGTCGAGGCCCTGGTACGCTGGCAACATCCACGACAGGGTCTACTTCTGCCGGAACATTTCCTGCATCTCGCGGAACGCACGGGGCTCATTCACCCGCTCACCTCTTGGGTGCTGAACGAGGCGCTCAGGACCTGCCAGAGCTGGCATCAAGCGGACATCAAACTGCCCGTCGCGGTCAACCTCTCCCCGGCGAGTCTGCAACACGATCAACTTTTTGAACAGATCAACCACGCGCTGCAAAGTTTAAACACACCTCCTTTCTGGCTGGAGTTGGAGATCACCGAGGCCGCGATTCTGGCCGACCCCCAGCTCACCCAAGCGGTGCTGGGTCGCTTGTCTGATCTGGGGGTACAGATTTCCATCGACGACTACGGCACGGCCTCGTTCGCCTCGCTGGCCTATTTCAACAAGCTGCCCATTCAACGGATCAATATTGATAAGTCATTCGTTATAGAGATGTCCGATGAGACCAATGCGGTGATCGTCCGCTCCGCCATCAATCTCGCGCACAACATGAAACGCACCGTGAGCGCGGAGGGCGTTGAACATCCGGACACGCTGAAAAAATTAAAGGAACTGGGCTGCGACATAGCTCAAGGGAATTATCTCTGCGAACCGCTTGCAGCGAACGAACTCATCGGCTGGCTGCAACAGCCCTACCGCGACCTTACAGATAAATCCAGTCCACTCGCCCAGAACTGAGCCCGGCTTTTTCCTTGTCACCTGTGGCCGGATTCTGGCAGGATACTCACCATGGCCCGCAAATTTCAACTCTCCGATGAAGAGGGTGAACTGTTTCGCCGTGCGACCCAGCGGGTAACACCGCTGAAACACGACAAGACCGTCCACCCGCGCAAACGGCCGTCTCCGGTTCCACGCCAAACGCACTTGGAGCAGCAGCGCATCATGCGCGATATGCTGTCCGATGACGTACAGGGACGTACTAATGTCGCGGGAAGCAGGACGCCGGGAGCGACCGCATTCGACCCCGCCGAGGTCGAAACGGGAGAAGAGCTGTTATTCAGCCGTAAAGGCCTGCAGCACGGACTGATCCGCAAGCTGCGGCGCGGCCAATTCACGGTCCAAGCCGAACTTGATCTACATGGCATGACCGTGGACGAGGCGCGCCAGGCGCTTGCGGAGTTTCTGGTGGATGTCCGGGCAATGGGCGCGCGCTGCGTGCGCATCATCCACGGCAAGGGCTATGGCTCGCGCCACAAACAACCGGTTTTGAAGAACAAGCTGAACGGTTGGCTACAACAACGCGACGAAGTGCTGGCGTTCTGCTCCGCCCGCCAGGTGGACGGCGGCACCGGTGCGGTATATGTGCTGTTGAAGCGCCTATGATGGAAATTCCCCAGGCAGAGAGACCGCCTGCTTTCCCCTTTCCCCTTTCCCCTTTCCCCTGTATTCAAGCAATACCACCGCATGTGCGGCGATGCCTTCGCCGCGGCCGGTGAATCCCATTCCTTCGGTCGTGGTGGCCTTGATGTTAATGCGGTCAGGAAGGATGTTCAGATCGCTTGCGAGGTTCATTCTCATCGCGTCAAAATGCGGCGCCAGCTTTGGCGCCTGCGCGATGAGTGTCGCATCCATATTGGCAATGCCGAATCCCCGTTCCTTAACCAGATCTCGCACGCGGCGCAACAGGATGCGGCTGTCTATGCCCTTATATTGCGTGCTGCTATCGGGGAAATGACGGCCAATATCGCCGAGACCCGCCGCGCCGAGCAGCGCATCGCAGAGGGCATGGATAAGAACGTCGCCATCGGAGTGCGCAGCCAGTCCCTGCTCGTAGGGAATGGTCACTCCACCCAGCACTAATCTTCTGCCGGGGACCAGAGCATGTGCATCATAACCATGGCCGATTCTCACAATGATTCCTCTTGCCGGGTCAGATAAAACTCCGCGAGAGCGAGATCCGCGGGGTGAGTAATCTTGATATTGTCGGCGTGGCCCTCGATCATGACCGGTACTGCACCGCTGAGACTCATGGCCGCCGCATCATCGGTTACTTCGATGCCTCTCTCAATCGCCTCGGTCAACGCGCGGGTGAGTGCAGCGAGACGGAACATCTGCGGAGTGAGTGCACGCCATAATTCCAAGCGGGCGATTGTCTCAACCGCTCGATGATCCGCCGCCACGCGCTTGATCGTGTCTGAAACCGGCACACCCAGCAGTCCGCCCACAGGATGTCCCTCCAGGGTAGCGATCAGCTTATCTATATCGGCATGCCGTAGACAAGGGCGCACCGCATCATGCACCAGAACCCAATCATCAAGCTCGGCGATTTCCGCCAGGCGCACCAGGGCGTTTAATACGGAGTGGCTACGTTGCGCGCCGCCTACTACACGGTGCAAGGGTTTGCCGTTCCATAACGGCCGTGAAAAAAACTGCGCACCATAGCCATCGTCTTGTCCCAGCGCCAGCACGACACCGCTGACCTTTGGATGAGCCGCCAAGCGATCCAGGCAATGCTCTATGACCGGCTTGCCTCGCAGGGGGAGATATTGCTTGGGTCGCTCCGTGCCCATGCGTGCTCCGACACCGGCCGCCGGTATCACCGCCCAGTAACTCATGGCTTTGTTTGCGATTTTGTTTTTGCAGTCAATGAGAGATGTGTGCAACCGGCTACCCACGGATCACGGGTCGCTTCCGGTGTCACCGAATAACCTGATAAAAGGTCTCCTCGGAGCGGATCAAACCGAGTTCGCTACGGGCGCGTTCCTCGACAGCCGCCGTGCCGGTCTTCAGATCCCTGACTTCCGCATCGAGGGCGAGGTTACGCTCCCTGAGGGTTTTGTTCTGCTGGAGCTGGGTCTCTATGGCCTGCTTCATACTCCAAGAGGAGATAAGGCTACTATCGCTGAACCATAAAGAATACTGGAGCGGCAGCAGCATCGCGCTGAGTATCGTCACCAGCCACTTCATCGTCTAGGCCGCCGCCCTATCAAGTGAACAGTTAAAAGCCGATAGTAAAAAAGTTACAGACCTCACGCCTCACTCCTCACGCCTTACCATTTCTCAAAGCCCATCATAGAGTAAGCTTGGGAAATGCGCTACGCCCTGCATAGCGGGCCTCCGCGCCCAGATCTTCCTCGATGCGCAACAGTTGATTGTATTTGGCCACGCGATCCGAGCGCGACATCGAGCCGGTCTTGATCTGCCCGACTTGAGTCGCCACCGCGAGATCGGCGATGCTGGTGTCCTCGGTCTCGCCGGAGCGGTGCGAGATGATCGCCGTATAGCCAGCCTGCTTCGCCATCGCAATGGCAGCCAACGTTTCGCTCAGCGTGCCGATCTGATTCAGCTTGATGAGGATGGAATTGGCGATGCCTTCGGCAATGCCCTTCTTGAAGATTTCGGTGTTGGTGACGAACAGATCATCGCCCACCAGTTGCACGCGCTTGCCGAGGCGCTGGGTGAGCAGCGCCCAGCCGGCCCAGTCGTCCTCGGCCATGCCGTCCTCGATGGAGATGATGGGGTACTTGTCCACCCAGGCGGACAGATACTCGGCAAACTGCGCGCTGGTAAGCCGCTTGTTCTCGGAGGCCAGCACGTAATGGCCATCCTTGTAAAACTCGGAACTCGCGGCGTCTATGCCGAGGAAGACATCTTTGCCGGGTATGTAACCCGCGTGAGCAATGGCTTCCAAAATAATTTGAATGGCGGACTCATTGGAAGACAAGTTCGGCGCGAAACCGCCCTCGTCGCCGACTGCGGTATTGAGACCACGGGCGTGCAAGACCTTTTTCAAGGCATGGAACACCTCGGCGCCGTAGCGTACCGCCTCGCTGAAATTCGCCGCGCCGGCCGGGAGAATCATGAATTCCTGCAAGTCTATGCTGTTGTCGGCATGCGCCCCGCCGTTGATGACATTCATCATCGGCACAGGCATCAGCAACGCCGCGCCGTCCGTGCCGCTTGACGTACAGGGACGTACTAATGTCGCCGGAGGCAGGACGCCGGGAGCGACCAATCCGGCGAGGTAGCGGAACAAAGGCATACGAGCCTCACGCGCCGCGGCATGTGCGGCGGCCAGCGACACCGCAAGAATGGCGTTCGCACCGAGTCGAGCCTTGTTGGGCGTGCCATCGAGCTCGATCATGCGTTGGTCGAGATGGGACTGGGCGGTGACCTCCAGCCCGCACAGCGCGCTGCGTAATTCCGTGTTGACGTTGGCGACGGCCTTTTGCACCCCTTTGCCGCCGTAGCGCTTGGGATCGTTGTCGCGCAGTTCGATGGCCTCGCGTGAGCCGGTGGAAGCGCCCGACGGCGCCGCTGCGCGTCCATGAGCCCCCGATTCCGTTACCACATCCACTTCTACGGTGGGATTGCCGCGCGAGTCTATGATCTCGCGCGCCCGCACTTCTTTGATCTTCGACACTGTTATCCTTTATATAAATCTTCAAGCGCCACCGCAGAGGACGCGGAGAAAAATAATGTTTCTCTGCGTCCTCTGCGGTAAATCGTATTTATTATTAGATTTGCTGCTCAGCGAAGCCGTGCATCTTCACGCTGCTGTCTATAAGCTTGAGAGTCTGCAACAGCCGCTCCATCTTGCTCAGTGGCCAGGCGTTCGGTCCATCGCTCAAGGCCTGCGCCGGTCGCGGATGGGTCTCCATAAACAGCCCCGCTATCCCTGCCGCTACCGCCGCACGGGCCAGCACGGGGACAAACTCGCGCTGGCCGCCGGAGCTCGCCCCCTGCCCGCCCGGCAATTGCACGGAGTGGGTCGCGTCGAACACCACCGGACAGCCGGTCTCGCGCATCACCGCCAGCGCGCGCATATCGGAAATCAGATTATTGTAACCGAAAGACACGCCGCGCTCACAGACCAGGATCTGTTGATTGCCGGCTTCTCTGGCCTTGTCCACCACGTTCTTCATGTCCCAGGGTGCGAGAAACTGGCCCTTTTTGATATTGACGGGCTTGCCCTGGCGCGCGACGTTTTGTATGAAATTGGTTTGGCGGCACAGAAAGGCAGGTGTTTGCAAAACATCCACCACACTGGCGACCTCCTCCAGGGGCGTGTCTTCGTGCACGTCGGTGAGCACCGGTACACCGATTTGTGTCTTGACCTTCTCCAGAATGCGCAGCCCTTCTTCGAAACCCAGCCCCCGGAAACTTTTGCTGGAAGTGCGGTTGGCCTTGTCGAAAGACGATTTATAGATGAACGGGATGCCGAGGCTGGCGGTGATCTCCTTGAGTTGACCGGCGCTGTCCAGGGCGAGTTGTTCGCTCTCGATGACGCATGGGCCTGCAATCAAAAAGAAGGGGTAGTCGAGACCCGCCTCGAAGCCGCATAACCTCATATGAAAAACTTCGCCCTTTTGCCCAATACTGTGTTGTAGCACTTGCTCCGATGCTCACATACTGTCATGTATGCTCCGCTTCTCGAAAGCGCTACGCCTTGTCTTGGGCAAAAATTCTCGTTTTTCATGCATCTCATAATGCTGCCACCTGACGGGGCGTCTCCGCGTGCTGCCGGCGCGCCGCCTGGATGAATCCACTGAATAAAGGGTGGCCGCTGCGCGGATTGGAGGTGAATTCAGGGTGAAACTGACACGCCACAAACCACGGGTGATTGGGCAACTCAATCATCTCGACGAGAGTTCCGTCCATGGACTTCGCGGAGATCACCAAACCCGCCTTCTGCAAGGGCTCCAGATAGCGATTATTGAATTCGTAACGGTGACGGTGGCGTTCGGTGATGACATCTTTTCCATACACTGCCCGGGCACGGGTGCCGGGAACGAGGGCGCATTTCTGTCCCCCCAGGCGCATCGTTCCGCCCAAGTCAGAGGCGGCGTCGCGCCGTTCCACAGTACCTTCATCCGTCATCCATTCGGTGATGAGCCCAATCACGGGATGCGGCGTAGCGGGATTAAACTCCGTGCTGTGCGCCCCGGCAAGCCCCGCCACGTTGCGGGCAAACTCAATCACCGCCAGTTGCATACCGAGGCAAATTCCCAGATAGGGAATACCGTGTTCGCGCGCATAGTTGATGGTCTGAAGCTTCCCCTCGATGCCGCGCTCCCCAAACCCGCCGGGCACGATGATGGCGTCCATGCCCTCCAACACCGCGGTGCCGTTGCGCTCAATCTCCTCGGAGTCAACGTAGACTATCTTCACCCGCGTAAGGGTATGTATGCCTGCATGGGTCAGGGCCTCGGAAAGCGATTTATACGATTCGGTAAGATGAACATATTTCCCCACCATCGCCACGCGCACCTCGCTCGTCGTATGCTCCATGGCGTGAATCACCTTCTCCCATTCGGAGAGATCCGCCTCAGGCGCCTGGATACGCAGTTTATCCAGCACGATGTCATCGAGGCCCTGGGCGTGCAGCAACAGCGGGATTTTGTAGATGTTGTCCACGTCCACCGCGGAGATCACCGCGCGTTCTTGAACGTTGGTAAACAACGCAATCTTGCGGCGTTCGTCTTTTGGCAACGGCCGATCGGTACGGCACAGCAGCACGTCGGGCTGGATACCGATGCTGCGAAGTTCCTTCACGGAGTGCTGGGTGGGCTTGGTTTTCATTTCACCGGCGGTGGAGATGTAGGGCACCAGGGTTAGATGAACATAGAGCGTATGCACCGGGCCGAGCTCCACCCCCATCTGGCGGATCGCCTCCAGGAAGGGCAAGGATTCGATGTCGCCCACCGTGCCGCCGATCTCCACCATCGCCACGTCGGCGTCGCCCGCGCCCTCGCGGATGCAGCGCTTGATCTCGTCGGTGATGTGGGGAATGACCTGCACCGTGCCGCCCAGATAGTCGCCGCGGCGCTCCTTGCGGATCACGTTTTCGTAGATCTGGCCGGTGGTGAAATTGTTGCGCTTGCCGGTAGTGGTGCGCACGAACCGTTCATAATGGCCGAGATCCAAATCGGTCTCGGCGCCATCCTCGGTCACGAACACCTCGCCGTGCTGGAACGGGCTCATGGTGCCGGGATCTACATTGATGTAAGGATCGAGTTTGAGCAGAGTGACCTTGAGGCGGCGCGCCTCCAGGATGGCCCCCAGCGAGGCGGAGGCGATGCCCTTCCCCAAAGAAGACACCACACCGCCGGTAATAAAGATATATTTGGCCATCGGAACCTGAAATTGGAGGCGGGCGCGACTCCTACCCGACGGGACTACAGGCTACCAGAACGTCGCAACTTTCACAATGGAACGCCCCAATAATTAAGGAACCTCTGACACATCAGAGGTTCCTTATAATAAAATTGTCACCACGGAGGACGCGGAGAAGAAGCTATTTAATCGCATTTCTCTGCGTCCTCTGCGGTAAAATCGGTATTTATTATTAGGAAACTCTGAAAAATCCTAGGGACGGGTTTTTCAGAGGTCCCTTAACAGCCAAAGCGGCTCAAGACGCCGTCCACTGACTGCACATAACCGCCGCCAAACAGGCGCACGTGAACCAGCAAGGGATAAAGGTTATAAATATCACGCCGTTCCTCCATGAAACCGGGACGCAACGGACGGATTTCGTTGTAACGCTGGAAAAAGGCGTCGCCGAACGTGCCGAACAAGGTGGTAAACGCAAGCTCGATTTCAGGATCGGCATAATAGATCGCGGGATCTATGAATCCGGTGATACGACCGTTCGCGGCGAGCACATTGGTCGTCCACACATCGCCGTGGATGAGCGACGGATGTCCGGGCTCCTCCAGCCACCGGTCGAGCCGGGCGGCGAACTTTTCGATGCGTCCCAGCATCTTTTGCGGCAGGCGACCCTCCCCTACCGCCTCATTCGCCATATACAGCAGCCGCTGGTCACGGAAAAAATCGAGCCAGGAAGGGGTCCATGGATTGGGCTGGTGGAGACCGCCGATCAAGGTATCGCCTTCGAGCCCAAACTGCGGGGCGCGGATGTTGTGCAATTCGGCCAACAGTTCGGCGGCGTGCTGTTGAGCGGCCCTGGTGAAGTGACTCTCACCTTCTACAAACTCCATCAACAACAGCGAATCGCTGCTGTACAGCACAGCGGGCGCCGGCAGGCGGCTGTGCTCGGCCAAATACCGTAACATCCAGCCTTCCAGATCCAGCCTGGCCGCCGGGCTCCCGCCGACCTTGGCGACAATCACATCCCCATCGGCAAGCTCCACCTTGTAAACCTCACCCACGCAGCCGCCACTCAAGGCGTGCGCCGAGACCGGCCTGGCCCCCAGAGCGGTCTCGATGTCGGTGTAGAGTTGCGAGGTCACACGCGATGGAGGTGACGCTGGCGGATGTCCTCCAGCAAACCCTGCGAGGCGGCCTCGATCATATCCAACACCCGCTCGAAGCCGCTGGCGCCGCCGTAATAAGGATCGGGCACCTCCTCTTCGCGCAGATGCGGCGCGAACTCCAGAAACAATCTCAGTTTGGAACGATGCGGCTCCTCGCAAAGAGTCTCCAGGAGAGAGTAATTTTCCCTGTCCATCGCCAGCACGTAATCAAAACGCTCAAAATCGGTTTCTTCCACCCGGCGCGCGCGCAGACGACTGATGTCTATCCCGCGCTTGCCGGCGCTCTGCTGCGCACGCACGTCGGGCGGCTCACCGATGTGATACGCGTGAGTGCCTGCGGAATCCACTTCAATAAGGTGTTCGAGACCTTCTTGTTCAAGCAACTGCGTAAACATCCCCTGGGCAGTGGGAGAGCGGCAGATATTACCCATGCAGATAAATAAAACCCTTACCATATAATCGTCCTGATAACCCGTGTCACCATAACTCCTATTTTACTTCAAACCCGGGCCGTTATATTCTAAAAAGACGCCAGACGCTCACATCAGCCTGGAACAACTGCGTGGCCTGATTGGGCGGCGTATAAATTACCAGGGATTAGACTGCCAGATTATCGAAGTGCTTGAAGACGGGCCGAGCGTGGTGCTGCAAGGGCGCACGGCCCATACGGTGATCCAAGACGACCAATACGGCGAAGGCCACCGCCGCGTAGCGCCGACCTTCAGCATCCCGCTGCGCGACGCTCACTCCGGCGAGCCAAACCCCCTCATTACCGAGATCCGGCTCCTCGGCAACTTCAAGCCGCATAACTAAATATTAGGTATTACCTAAATCAATGACTGACCGCGTGACGGTAGCGCAACGCTCTCGAATGATGGCTGCGGTTCGTGGCGTTAATACGCTGCCAGAGATATTTGTTCGCAAACGTCTGCACGCCGCTGGGTTTCGTTATCGGCTTCATGCCGGGGGCCTGTCCGGAAAACCGGATATTGTGTTACCGCGATTCCGCACAGTCGTTTTTGTGCATGGATGTTTTTGGCACGGACACTCATGTCCGCGAGGGAAACGACCAACGTCAAACCTCAAATTTTGGAATACGAAGATCGACGGCAATATCCGTCGCGACCGCCGGAACCGCGCCTCCCTTAGGGCCACCGGATGGAAACCTGTCGTGATCTGGCAGTGCGCACTTGAGCGCGGCGTGAGTGCGTTAATTAAGCGATTGCAGGTACTCGACGCCTCAGCGCACGCTTCACCAGAGTAGGATCAACCGATTGAGCGAGGTAACGCGAGAAGAAAGCGGCCAGCTTGGGAGGCACAGCATTACCGATCATCCGCGCCACGGGCTCCAACTGATCCAGCGGGTAGAAAACATAGTTATCCGGGAAAGATTGCAAGATCGCGGCCTCGCGCATTGAGAGCGCGCGAACTTGTTTAGTATCGTAATGCCCATAGCGCCCGTTCGAAATGCTATGACACTTTGTCGTAATCGTCGGTGAGGGGCGGTCGGGGTACATTCGCGTATAGACATCGCTGAAACAGCGATTTCCGAGGCGCTCGTTGACTTTGCGATGACACTCCAAGGAAAGATTACCGTCCGGGGTGCTTTCGAGATAGGCATTTGATTCGCCCGGTTTTGCCGCGGCAAGACGACGAAAGTTCAGTTCGCTGAGCGCGCGAGTGCGGTGGTTCGGAATATCGGGATGGTGTTCCCCCGCCCCAATCGGCGGCAAATGACCGATGGCCGCGCGCACTGACACGAGCATACTGTCGGGGTCGTTTTCCGGCACAAGCAGTTCTTCCCCTAGCAAATCGGAAAAACGCTCCGGCTTTACGAATTCGCGCTTGGCTGCAATTAAGATAGAGCGCCTCCGAAACTGGGGAACGCCAAAACGCGAAGTACAAACAACCTTGGTTCCGGTGACGTAACCAAGGGCTTCGAGTCCCTTGCGAAAACCATCCCAAATGCCGCCGTACTTCGGATCGCGGATGCCTTGGACATTCTCCGACAGGACGAGCTCCGGCTGAAAATTTTTGACAAACTTAGTGGCCTCACCGAGAAGGTTCCTGTCGCGTCGCCGCCCCGCTTTGCGCTCTTCACTCAATTCCTTTCGCGAAAGCCGCGTAAAAGGCTGACATGGAGCGCAGATGGCGAACAGCAAGGGAACGCCCTTTGCCGTCCTGCGATAAGTCGGAATTAGTTCCTCCAACTCCGCCAACAGCCCTTCCTGTTGACCGTTCGCGTAGCGGCGTGTCTTGGGGAAAACGTCGTATGACATAAAGCGTGGCTTAAGGCGATCAAGCGTTTTGTTCTTGTTGTTATCGACGTACGTTGAGCGACACCGTTCGTCCTTGTCGATCCCGGCTATTATATAGCCGCCGGCGTCAATGAGACCGCGCGTTGTACCGCCCGCGCCGCAGAAAAAATCGACAGCCAGGAAACGTGGAGGAGTCGAGGTTCGGGCCTTCTTTGTTTCCGATCTCGTGGCCATGAGGTTCTTATTCACTTTGCAGACTGCGCGAACTTACGGATCGTCTCAACTTCATTCTCGGTAAAGAGACGCCACCCATTGCGCTCCCGTTTGGCCGAGTCTTTAACGATCTGTTGCTTAACCCACCGCAGCAAGGTGGGTTTCGAGATGCCCACAGCTTGTGCAGTTTCATGAGCTGAGTAATAGATCTTATCGTTGAGCGATTTAGGCATTATCGCATCCATATGGGATATAGTTAAGTATATTCACATATATTTAAGTATACAACTCTGCATACGAAAATACTTTCCGAATCAATGCCATGTGATCATCTATAGCTAGAATCCGACACAGTGAAAAAAGTTTCTTACATTGCTTGTAATGTTATAAGTACTAGTATATTATAAAAATGTACTAGTACTTTATAAATTCAGGAAATTTATGCGCCAAGAAGATCGAGAAAAATTCGTTAGATTAGCCACCAAGCGTGTTTCAAATGCTCTAAAAGCAATACAACTTGTCGGTAACCTATCCAATAAATCAAATTACGACTATACGGAAGACGACGTACAGAAGATATTCAAGGCGCTTCAGGATGAGCTAAGTGCATCTAGAAAGAAATTTGAACTTGCACGAAAGCGCCAGGGAGCTGCCGTGCAGTTCACGCTGGAATAGGCAATTCATAAAACAGTAAGGAACCATAAGAGTATGAAATTAAAAGAAATATGTCTACAACTGCTTGAAGCGGAATCCGAAACGGCGGTTCAAGCAATTATTGAGGAGGTTTCGGAATTTAGGAAAGCTTCGAATTGGAAGCCTCTCGATGGCAGAGAAACCAATTTCAACATCACATCCAACCAGGCATCGGATGGCGGCAAAGCTCTGACCGAGTTGATGACCAACATGGTCGATGCGGTGCTGATGAAGCATGCTTACCTGAAGAAGATAGACCCGAAGGGGCCGGATGCACCCCGCACGATGTACGAAGCGGTCGATAAGTTAGTGAAGCCGCTACAAGGCGGCAAGCTCGTGAACCTTGATCCGAATGATCCTTGGTTGCGGGAGTTTGCCTCGAAAAATCTTGTTATCGGTGTTGCCGGTGCGAAGAACAAAAAAGAGGGTTTGCCTTGCTATACCTTCGTCGACAACGGCGAGGGGCAAAAGCCACAGGATTTCGT
Source organism: Gammaproteobacteria bacterium (assembly GCA_016195665.1). Classification (NCBI taxonomy): domain Bacteria; kingdom Pseudomonadati; phylum Pseudomonadota; class Gammaproteobacteria; species Gammaproteobacteria bacterium. The sequence continues at coordinate 91,152 of JACPZD010000035.1, forward strand.
GAAGACATTTCTGTCGTTGAGCGAAGGCAACAAGCGAAGCATCCCCTTCGTACAGGGCAAGTACAACATGGGTTCTTCCGGCGTCCTCGGTTATTGCGGGCGACGCTGGTTTAAGCTGATAGTCTCGCGACGCTATGACGGCAAGACCCCGTGGGGCTGGACACTCATGCGTCGCCGACCTGGCGAAGGCATGCCGATAGCCGAGTATTTCGTCCTGCCGGACGGTTCGATTCCGTCATTTGAAGCCGATTTGTTGCATCCGTTCCATCGTGGCGATGGAAAACGCTATGACGGCGTGCATATCGCAACCGGCACGATCATCAAGCTCTATGATTATCAAGTCGGCTCGAGGTTTTTGAGTTTTCGCGGTCCACGTGAGGCGCTTAACGAAAATCTCGTTGAAACAATCCTGCCGTTCCGCTTGCTGGACTTTCGGCAGAAGCCGGACCCAACGCGAGGCGGCGAACGTGCAGAGGGGATCGATCCTCGCCCTTTTTACGGGATGGAATTCCTGCTCTTGCGTTCGCATAAGGAGGGGAGCTCCTCGGAGGCTGACGATGACACCGACGACCACGAAATAGCCGCCGATGGCAGGCTCACAGTCGGGAAGATCGAAGACCCCGACTTGGGAGAGATTTCGATCAGCGCTATCGCGCTAAAGAGAAAACTGCCGAATTGGCTCAAACCGAGCAATACAAATAACCGCGTTTTTCATGCCTTGAACGGCCAGGTGCAGTTCAAGCAGACACGCGGGTACCTGACCGATTGCGGCTTTCCGGCGCTGAAAGATCGCGTCGTTGTCATCGTTGATGCTAGTAATCTCAGCTTCTCGGCACACAACGATGTTTGGAAGGGAGATCGCGAGCATATTCGGAATACGATTGTCGGCGAGCGTTATCGCGAACTCGTAACCGCAACCATTAAAGAATCAATAGTACTCAAGGAATTGCAGATCAAGGTGGCCCGCGAAGAGATGGAGAGTGCCGCCAAGACCGAGCGTAACGACCTCTTCCAAAAGCTGGTTGATAAGGACCCGACATTGGCAAACTTGCTCACGGGTCAAGACCCGATCATTCGGTTGCCGGCCAGCGGAGGAACAAATGGCCATGACGAAGGCAAGGGTGAATTTGAAGGCAAATACAGTCCTACCTTTTTACGTCTTGAAGAAAAGGTTCGCGACCAGGGAATCGATTTACCGATCAACCGCACGCGTCCTATTGCCGCTCGGACGGATGCCGAGAACGGCTATCTCGGGCGTGCCGATAATCAGGGACAACTCGTCCTGCCGGATGAGATTACAACCCGATTCGCCCTCCGTACTCAACTCCACAATGGCCGTTTGACAGTTTACTTCGATCCGATTGAGGCAAAGCTAAAGGCGGGAGACACTTTTACATTCCATATCGGGTTGCATGACCCGGCGATACCGTTACCCGTCGAGGATGAACTCACTATTCGCATTACGGATGAAGAGACCGCGCCAGTGAAGCCGAAAGTCAAGAAAATGCCGACAGAGCCCAAGGGCGGTAAGGGCGAAGATCACAAAGGCGACGGCGATATTGCCCCGACCCACGGCCTACCGAAACACAAGCTTCTTACCAAGGATGGCCGCAAAGTGGGTGATCAAGAGAGCGACGTATGGCCGGACGGATTCACGGACCAGGATGGCGGGACTGTTCATGACCTGGGGGACGGCCGGTCTATCTACTTTATTAACTATGACAACGTCTATCATTTGAAGTACAAGATGCAGGCCCGAGGGGATATTGCCAAAGACGTGATGACGGAGAAGTACATTCTTGGAATGCGAATCCTTATGCTCGGCTATGAACACGCACTTCGCCTCGTCAGGGAAACGAACGGAAATGGCATAGCGGAGTTCTTTGATGAGTTTCGTCGCATGGCCGCTCGCGGGGCAGCATCCACCATTTTAGCCATCGCTGAGAACCTTCCGAAGATTGTTGACAGCTCTTCAGTAGCGCAAGAGGCAGAGTAGGACGTAGAGGGGCATAGGAGATCCTGAAATATAAGCGAGCGTAGCCTGGATGAAGCAGAGCGAAATCCAGGGAAAATGCTCAGCGATGTCAATGTTATTACCCCGGATTGTGTTTCACTCCATCCGAGCTGCACCTGCTATTTCACTGCTTCACTGCAAAAGTGATCACATGCAACAGTTTGGGTTTAGACTAACCGGTGATTTTGTCGAGCCGAACCGACTGCTCAAATTGACAGGCGTTTGCGAAAGCGGCGGCGCGGGCAAGACGCTGTTCGCTGCCGACGGCGTGTCGGCGGATGGCAAAGTGGAATTGTGCAAACCCTGAAAAATACGCAGGTGCTATGGGGTTTTTACTGTCTCCAGCTCGATCTCCGCTGTAGCATCCTTGTCGGCCAGCCAAATCTGTCCATCCTGAATCCTGCATTGCAACTGCATGCTGCGCTGCGCCAGCTTCGCCAAGGCAATGCTTGCGGCCACCGGCAGGTTTAGCACGGTCAGGTTTTTGAGCCGTTCGAGGTTGCTGCCGTTTTGATCCCACCAGATGTCGGCGCTACGGCCGCCATAGCTGTATATAAATACCTGTCTGGCGCGGCCGCAGGCTTTGCGAACACGTTTTTCGTCGGGCAGACCAACGTCTATCCAGATTTCGATGTTGCCGGTTAAATCCTTTTGCCAGAGATCGGGCTCGTCGTCGGCACTCAGCCCTTTACCAAACGCCAATGCTTCATGGGCGTGCAGCGCAAAGGCCAATAGTCGCACCATCATGCGCTCGTCGGTTTCCGATGAGTGGCGGGCGAGAGTGAGCGCACGATCGTGGTAGTAATGACGGTCCATGTCGGCGATTTGCAGCTCGGCTTTGAAGATCGTTGCTTTAAGGGCCATAGGGTCGCTGTTATTGTGGCGGTGCACTACGTGGAGGCTTGAAGAATACCCGATTTGCAGCCTTGAGTTCCATATTCAATCCATGCCCAACCGGCATGGCCTGACAGCCTCATGCGGGTCGCGGTGCGGCGGTAATTGTGAGATAATATACATATTCCTGAGCCTGGCGGTTACACGCAGGCAGATACGCAGCCCTTCACGCTTTAGCAAAGCTCTTTTGTTAACTTTATTTTCTGGAACACTATCTTGATTTCTACAGCCAACATCACCATGCAGTTCGGGGCCAAGCCCCTGTTCGAAAACATCTCGGTCAAATTCGGTGGCGGTAACCGCTACGGCCTGATCGGCGCCAACGGTTGCGGCAAGTCCACGCTGATGAAAATACTGGGCGGTGACTTGGCGCCCTCGTCGGGGAACGTCTCCGTGGACTCCAACGAGCGCCTCGGCAAGCTGCGCCAGGATCAGTTCGCCTTCGAGGATTACACGGTGCTGGATACCGTCATCATGGGCCACGCCGAACTGTGGCGCGTGAAGCAGGAGCGCGATCGCATCTACTCGCTCTCGGAAATGAGCGAGGAAGACGGCATGCAGGTGGCCGAACTGGAAGCCACTTTCGCCGAGCTGGACGGTTATACCGCCGAGGCGCGCGCCGGTGAATTGCTGATGGGCGTCGGCATTCCAGTGGAGCAGCATAACGGTTTGATGAGCGCGGTGGCGCCGGGCTGGAAGCTGCGTGTGTTGCTGGCGCAGGCCTTGTTCGCCGATCCTGAGATCCTGCTGCTGGACGAGCCCACCAACAACCTCGATATCAGTACCATTCGCTGGCTGGAAGGGGTGCTCGACGAACGCGGCAGCACGATGATCATCATCTCCCACGACCGTCACTTTTTGAACCGTGTCTGCACGCATATGGCGGATCTGGACTATGGCGAGCTGCGCATCTATCCGGGCAACTACGACGAATACATGACCGCCGCAACACTGGTCCGCGAGCAGTTGTTTGCCGACAACGCCAAGAAAAAGGCTCAGATCGCGGAGTTGCAGACCTTCGTCAGCCGCTTCTCCGCCAACGCCTCCAAGGCCAAGCAAGCGACCTCGCGCGCCAAGCAGATTGACAAGATCAAGCTGGAAGACGTCAAGCCGTCAAGCCGGGTCAGCCCTTTTATCCGTTTCGAGCAGGAGAAAAAGCTCTATCGTTTGGCCTTGGAAGTGAAGCGACTGAGTAAAGGCTATGATGAAACTCCGCTGTTTCGCAACCTTAACCTGATGGTCGAGGCGGGCGAGCGCGTCGCCGTGATCGGCCCCAACGGTATCGGCAAGACCACCCTGCTGCGCACCCTGGTTCGTGACCTGAAGCCGGATAGCGGCATGGTCAAGTGGTCTGAAAATGTCAGTATCGGTTACTTTGCCCAGGACCACGCCGCCGACTTCGCCACCGACATGAACCTGTTAGATTGGATGACCCAATGGAAGAAAGAACGTGACGATGAGCAGATGATACGCGCCACCTTGGGGCGGTTGTTGTTTTCTCAGGACGATATCAATAAATCAGTAAAGATAATCTCCGGTGGCGAGCAAGGGCGCATGTTGTTCGGAAAACTGATGCTGCAGCAGCCCAATGTCCTGGTCATGGACGAGCCCACCAATCACCTGGACATGGAGTCCATCGAGGCGCTTAACACGGCGCTGGATAACTATCCCGGCACCTTGATCTTCGTCAGCCACGACCGCGAATTCGTTTCGTCACTGGCGACACGCATTATCGAGTTGACGCCGCAGGGTGTGGTCAATTTCAGCGGCAACTATGACGATTATCTGCACAGCCAGGGCGTGGAACTGGAAAAAACGCAGTTGGCGGCGCGCGCGAGCTAACAGGGAGCGTTGAAGGGCGAGCAAAATTTGTCAAACCCGTTCTTGACAACCGGAGTAGTGACATGACCCCCGATCATGAATTTACCTGCCCCGTATGTCAGCAGCGTAAGCCGCTGAACGAGGCCATCCACGGCGAACTCGTGTATGCCCCGGTGGCGGAGTTGATACACAGAAAGCATCCGGATTGGAGCCAGCGCGATCTCATCTGCCTGGATTGCCTCAATCACTTCAGGACGGAATATGTCGAGGATGTGCTCGAACTCCAAAAGGGGGAGCTCTCAAACCTTGAGTCGGAAGTCGTGCAAAGTCTGCGCGAGCATGAACTTCTCGCCAAAAACATCAATATCCAGTTTGACGAGCGACTCACACTGGGTGAGCGGGTCGCCGACCGGGTCGCAACGTTCGGGGGGAGCTGGCGTTTTATTATTTTGTTTGGCGTTATCATTGTAGCGTGGCTAGCCGTCAATACTGCTGCGTTGTTGCGGCAGCCGTTCGACCCCTATCCTTACATCCTGCTCAACCTGGTACTCTCGTGTCTTGCCGCCCTGCAGGCGCCCGTCATTATGATGAGTCAAAACCGGCAGGAGTCGAAGGACCGGTTGCGATCCGAACACGATTATCAGGTGAACCTAAAGGCGGAACTGGAAATACGCCATCTCAACGGTAAGATTGATCTCCTGCTTACGCGACAGTGGCAGCGGCTGCTTGAGATACAGCGCATCCAGATCGAACTGATGGAAGACCTGGCGAATAAGGCGCGAGCAGATAAGTGACCGCAATCGTCATCTAACGTAGACTCGGCGTCCGCTCTTGCAGGCCTAGCACTGAGGAGAGGGACTGCATCGTGCTCACGCCTAGCCGGTCTATCAAACGATCCAGATAGCGGCCGCGCACGGTGAAGTCCACAATATTCTCGGCTTTGATAATTTCGCGGGCCACAGAACTGCTGCTGCCCAAGCCGTCCACCAGACCAAGATTCACGCCCTGCTCTCCGGTCCATATAAAACCATTGTAGAGATCTGCACCCTCCTTGAGGCGATCGCCGCGACCCTTTTTGACGGTCTCAATAAACTGCTTGTGTACATCGCCCAGCAGGTTCTTCATATGCTTGACTTCATCTTCGTTAACCGGCGAAAACGGATCGAGAAAGCCTTTGTGCTCCCCCGCCGTCAGCAAGCGCCGCTCGACGCCGAGCTTCTCCATTGTTCCGACAAAACCGAAACCGTCGGAGAGCACCCCGATAGAACCCACCAGGCTGGCCTTGTCGGCGTAAATCTTGTCCGCCGCCGCGGCGACATAATAGCCACCCGAGGCGCAGATGTCGGTAATCACGGCGTATAAAGGGATGTTCGGATACTTGGCGCGCAGGCGTCGGATCTCGTCGTTGACATAGCCGGCCTGCACCGGGCTGCCGCCCGGGCTGTTGATGCGCAGAATCACCCCGGCGGTATTTTTGTCCTTAAAGGCCGCGCGTAGCCCTGCGTTGATGGTGTCGGCGTTGGCCTCCGCGTTATCGGCAATGACGCCTTGCACGTCCACCAAGGCGGTGTGCTTGCCCACCGTTATGCCCGTTTCCTTAGGCAGGTAGATCAATAGCAAGGCGAACAGGTAAATGAACGCCAGCGACTTGAAAAAGATGCCCCAGCGGCGCGCGCGCCGTTGTTCGTTGTAGGCCGCAAAGACCAGGCGTTGAACGAGACTACGCTCCCAGGCTTCCTTCGATGGTTCTGAAGCCGGGGGCGGTACGGGACGATTTTCCGGTTCGTTGTCGGACATAGTCATTCCTATCTATCAAGTTGAAAAAAGCTTCACCGCAGAGGACGCAGAGGAGAAACAAGCTATTTTTATGTATCCCTCCGCGTCCTCTGCGGTGAAGCACTTTTTTTAATCAGATATCTGACGTTCTGCCAGCCAGACAGGCAGATCGCTGATCCGATCCAGACAGTCGAGCGGCCCGTGTCCCAGCAGCCGCTCGCGGCTGTGCACGCCGTAGCTCACCGCGAGCGCGGCGGCGCCCGCCTGTTTGGCCATCTGCATATCATACTCGGTATCGCCGACCATGAGAGTTCGACCGGGCTCCACCCCCAGCTCCTCCATGATCTCCAGCAACATCTGCGGATGGGGTTTGGAGATCGTCTCATCGGCGCAGCGCGAGGCGTGAAATAAGCTTGTGCACCCGGTCTGTTCCAGCACATGGTTGAGGCCTTGCCGGCCCTTGCCCGTGGCCACGGCCAACAGATAGCCTTGCCCGCGCAGCGCGGTCAAGGTTTCGGCAACGCCTGGAAACAGATCCGAGGTAATCTCGGAGCTCCCTAAAAAATGGTGGCGGTACGCCGCGGCCAGGCGCGCGTGCTGATCTTCGCGGACATCCGGGAACAGTGCATAAAAGGCCTCGCGCAGACCGAGGCCGATAATATTCCGGGCCCTGGCTTCATCGAGAGCGGGCAGCCCGGCATCGAGTGCGGCTGCCTGCAGACATCCGACGATACGGGCCTCGGAGTCCATCAGGGTTCCGTCCCAATCAAACACCAGTAAAGGAAAGCGCATATTACTGAGTACGACCTTCATCCAATCGCTTTAGCAGCGCCTGCAAATCCTCGCCTAACGGCGCGGTCACATGCACCTTGCGGCCGTTGGAGAGTTGACACGCCACGCTGCGGGCATGCAGAAACATGCGCTTGAGACCGAGGCCTTTCATGTGGCGGTCAAAGTCGGGGTCGCCGTACTTGGAATCACCCGCGATGGGATGCCCGGCGTGCGCGGCGTGCACGCGGATCTGATGGGTGCGCCCTTGCATCAGTTGGATCTGCATCAGGCTACACTCTGCATAGAGGGTCACGGGTTCAAACAGGCTCTGGGCCTCCTTGCCTTCCTCGCTGACCTTGACCCGCCGCTCGCCGGACTCGATCAGGTTTTTGCGCAGCGCCGCATCTATGATGCGGCCCTTGCCGCGCCAGCGGCCCTTGACCAGGGCGAGATAGTGTTTGGTTACCCCGCCCCCGCGCAGCAGCATGTGCAGATTGAGCAGGGTTTCGCGCTGTTTGGCGATCATGAGGCAGCCCGAGGTATCCCTGTCGAGGCGGTGCACCAGTTCCAGAAACGGGGCCTCGGGGCGCAGTATGCGCAAGGCCTCGATCACGCCGTGACTCACCCCGCTGCCGCCGTGTACGGCTATCCCCGCAGGTTTGTTCAGAATCAGCAGTTCGTCATCCTCATACAGCACGCTCGATTGAATCCGCTCCAGAAACTGACCGCCCGGTTGGGACGTACCTCCCTCCTCGCTCAGGCGCAAAGGGGGGATGCGGACGGTATCGCCGGCCTGCAGCCGGTAACCGGCCTTGATGCGGCCCTTGTTGACCCGTACCTCTCCGCTGCGCACAATCCGGTAGACCAGGCTGCGCGGCACGCCCTTGAGGCGAGAAACCAGATAATTATCAATACGTTGCCCAGCCTGCATGGCGCTGATCTCAACGAACTGGGCAGGGGTGGGCTCTTTTTTGCATGGCTCACGCATTTTTGAGATACTATATGAACAGAACTAAACAGTTAGGTTTGGTTTTGGGCCCTACGCCAGACGCGGATGCAAGGTTAGATACCTTCCTACAGCGCGGCGACAGGCGACACGGACTAACGTACTCTCTGCCTGCCAAGAATCGCCCGACCGACTGGTCAGCGCGATGCGGCGGTGTAACCCTACCGCGCCTTGCTATAGATGGGGATACGATAAAGGGTTTTACTTCGCTCACCCCGTAAAGAGCGACCATAACGAATGCGTTCCCATGTCTAATGGGACAGCCGACCAGGTGTGGTGCAATACCAACAGACCTCCCATGCGACTCGCATCGTGAGGCATTGTACACCTTAATCGGCAGTCCGACGACCCGGCACCCCACGGATGCGGTCGAGCGCTGAAGGATTACCACAATGAAGAGAATGTTATTTAACGCAACTCAACCCGAGGAGTTGCGCGTAGCGCTCGTAGATGGCCAGCGTTTATACGATCTCGATATCGAGACCTCTACCCGGGAACAAAAAAAGTCCAATATCTACAAGGGCAAGATCACCCGCATCGAATCCAGTCTGGAGGCGGCCTTTGTAGACTATGGTTCCGAACGCCACGGCTTCCTGCCTTTCAAGGAAATCTCCCGCAGCTATTTCAACCCTGCCCAGGCCAATATCCCCGGCCGCGGCATCAAGGATCTGCTGCGCGAGGGCCAGGAGATCATGGTGCAGGTCGAAAAAGAGGAGCGCGGCACCAAGGGCGCGGCGCTTACCACCTTCATCAGCCTGGCGGGACGCTATCTCGTGCTCATGCCGAACAATCCGCGCGCGGGCGGCGTATCGCGGCGCATCGAGGGCGAAGAGCGCAGCGAACTGAAAGACGTGATGAACGCGCTGCAGGTGCCCGAAGGCATGGGCATGATTGTGCGCACCGCCGGGCTCGGCAAGAGCGCCGAGGAACTGCAGTGGGACCTCGATTACCTGATCCGCCTGTGGCAGGCGATTGAAGAGGCGGCCGCCCAGCCGCGGCCGGCCCCCTACCTGATCCATCAGGAGAGCAATGTCGTCATCCGCGCCATCCGCGACTATCTGCGCAAAGACATCAGCGAGATACTGATTGACGACCCGAAGGTCTACAATGAGGCCGTCGAGTTCATGCAGCATGTCATGCCGCATAACCTCCATCGCGTCAAACTCTACCAGGACAGCATCCCGCTGTTCACCCGTTTTCAGATCGAGAGTCAGATCGAATCGGCCTTCCGGCGCGACGTGCGCCTGCCCTCCGGCGGCTCTATCGTCATAGACCGCACCGAAGCGCTGGTCTCGATTGATATCAACTCGGCGCGCGCCACTCGCGGCGGGGATATCGAAGAGACTGCCCTCAACACCAACCTCGAGGCCGCCGATGAAGTCGCCTGTCAGTTGCGGCTGCGCGACCTCGGCGGGCTGATTGTGATTGACTTCATAGACATGACCCCGGCGCGCAATCAGCGCCTGGTCGAGGAACGCCTGAAGGAGGCGCTCAAGGCGGATCGCGCCCGCGTCCAGGTCGGGCGGATCTCGCGCTTCGGTCTGCTGGAGATGTCGCGGCAACGCATCCGCTCTTCACTCGGTGAAACCAGCCAGATCGTCTGCCCGCGTTGCAACGGCCAAGGCGCCATCCGCGGGGTTGAATCTTCGGCGCTTTCCTTGTTGCGCATTATTGAAGAAGCGGCGATGAAGGAAAGCACCGGCAGGGTTGAGGTGCAATTGCCGGTCAACGTGGCCACTTTCTTACTGAACGAGAAACGCGACGCGGTGAGCGCGATCGAAAAACGTCACGAGATCAGCATCGTACTGGTGCCGAATACGGATCTCATGACGCCGAATTATGAACTCAAGCGTATCCGCGCGGAGGACATGCCCAGCGAAGAGGCCGCCAAACCGAGTTACGAACTGGCGACTCCCATCGAAGAAGCCACCGAGATGATGGCCCCCGTGCAAAAGGCAGCGGCCGAAGAGCCCGCAGTAAGAGGCATCGTGCCGCCCGCACCCATGCCCGTGCGCCCGGACTACACTGCCGCCCCAGCAGCCAAACCCGGTTTACTCAAGCAGATCTTGTTCGGCCTGTTGGGCAAACCGGCCGGAACTGCTGCACCCGAAAAAGTTCCGGCGGCAACGCCAGTGGCCCGCGCTCCCGTAGAGAGACAGCGCGAACGCCCCCCACAAGCCCGTCACGAACAGGCGGCGCGGCGCGGCGGACAACAAGGGCGCAAGAAGAACGGCGAGCGCGGAAGCAAAGAGGGACGCAGACCCGATAGACCCCGTCAGGCTCGCCCTCAGGAGGAACGCATCATTGCAGAGAACAAGGCGCCGGAAGCGGCTGAGGTTATCGCCGCCCCCGTCCCCACCGCTGCTCCTGAAGTCGCCGCCCAGCCCAGCGAGAGACCCCAAAGCGGACGGCGTGGACGGCGTGGCGGCAGACGCCGGCGTCCTTCCGATGGCTCGACACAGGCCAGAAAGACAGCCGGCGCCGATCCATCCACCGCACCCGTAGAGACATCATCCTCACAGGAGCGGCGCAGCTCAGACACCCTGGTGTCATCTGAGGGGCAAGGCATACCCCGTGCCGAGACATCCACCTATCGGCCGCAGGTAGAAAGCAGTTCCGACGTACAGGGACGTACCAGTGTCGCGGGAGGCAGGATGCCGGGAGCGACCGAAACGGCCGGTAGTACGTCGACGGCTCCAGTGCGCGTCGCACCGCCGCATACATTCGAGCCGACGGCCCCTGCCGAACAACGGATCACGGAACAGCCTGCTCCACCTGTGATGCCTTCACCTGTAACTCCTCCGTTGGCGCGCCCGGCCGAGACACAGCAGGTCGAGACCTATCTGCCCAGAGAAACCGTGCGGTCCGAAGAACCCCGGCTAACCGGAACAGGGTCAGAGGTAAAACAGGAATAGCTAGAACAAGGCCGTTTAACGCGGAGGTTTAACGTATGGAACAGATCGTCAATCTACACATCGAGCACCTGCCGGAAGGCGTCTACTTGGCAACATCGGACGAGCTTCCGGGCTTGGTGGCCCAAGGGCGCACCGTAACCGAGACCTTGGAGATTGCCCGTGATGTGGCCAAGAAACTCCTGGAGGCACAGACCGAACGCCAAGGGCCGCTCCATCTCCAAGAAGCTGGGGATTCCTTCGACTATCCCCTGGTGGTGAGTGGCTAAGTGGGGCGGCTGGCAGGTTTTCGTTATCGCGAGATCGTCAAGCGGCTAAAACGGTTCGGGTTTGAATTCGACCGCCAGGCCGCAGGCAGCCATGAAATCTGGTACAACCCCCAAACCAACCACTACACAACCCTCCCCAACCATCCCGGCGACATGCCCGAGGGCACGCTGCGAGCAATCCTTAAACAGGCGCACATTGAACCGGAGGTTTTTTTGCAGAAGAAGTAATCCCGAAACCGTTTCACTCCCTCCAAGCTACCTCGCCAGGTGCTGAAACAGTGATGTCAAAACCCGGCCCTTATTCTGCGACACCGTTATCGTACGTTCATGCAAGACCTGACACCGTCATCCTTCGCTCAGTACAGACTTCGACGAGATCAGGAAAGGCCCCGCAAGCAGGCGCGAATTTATTCGTGAGGCATACCCGATTTCACGGACACATGGTTAGGGGACAACAGCGACCCCTTGTGTCCGCCAACCGGTTGTTGTGCGTTACTTTGCTTTCAGTGGAAACCGTTCGGGATGCGAGATTGCTTTCTTCGGTCAAATCAACACCCAATTCCGGCCAGTAATAGTGCCCAGGTGTTGGCTCATCAACGTTTAGGATTTTTCCCACAGGCACATCCTTGAACCACGGAAAATTTTCGTAGGACATGAATAACTCCTGACCGCGAGCCAATAGCCGCACACCATGATTTGAAATCCTGTGGTCAACTATTCATACTGTATTACTACCAGCAGCGGCTAAGAAAGATCCACTCTTTGGAAAGGTCGAGGTCACTATGGAACCCCTAAAGAAAGACGCCATTAACGCCATCGCCAACCTGCCCGATGACGTGGACATGGAAGAGATCATGTACCGGCTCTATGTGCTGGAGAATATCCACCGCGGTCAGGAAGACGTCGAGAAAGGCAAGACCACGCCCGCCGAACAGGTGTTGCGAAATATTCAATCATGGTGAAGTGGACTGCACACGCCATAGCTCAACTTCGCCATATTCACGATTACATCGCCCAGGATTCTCCGCTCTACGCCAAGCGCGTGTCGGATGCCCTGGTGCGCAAGACCATTCTGCTCGACGAATTACCCCGCCTGGGACGCAAGTGCCGGAGCTCGACGACGAGGCGGTCCGGGAGTTGTCGCTGTACTCTTACCGCATCCTCTACGAGATCAAGGCAACCCATATCGACATCCTGGCGGTCATTCATAAAAGGCGGGATTTACAGGCGGGGGAGATTCCGAGAGAGCCATAGCCACAGCGCTCATTCATCGAATCCCGGAATCCGATTCACTCCTTCCGGACTACCTTGCTCGACCCCTTTCCATTCCATCGTGTGTTGGGGCAAGACCCTCTGTTTCCCCTGACCCTCTACTTCCCTTTGAAGCTGGCGCTCACGCTACCGCTGCCGTCGCTTAAGAGATTGCCGTTCGGGTCGTAGCTCAAGGCACTGCTGTTCCATTGGGTGAGTTGGTGGTAGGCGGAAACAGTGATGTCAAGACCTAGCCCCTATTGCGCAAACAAGTAGCTGTCACCAGCAATAATCACAACGCCCGCATCAGCGCACGAGTATGCTACTTAGCTAGACCTGGCCCCGGTCTGCTGGCCCCGGTCTGTTCCGGTCTGTTTCTTCCTTTATCCGGTGATGACTGTCCATCGTCCTACCTTCGATTCGGGGTGGCCAGGATATGGACATGGTTGGTCATCAGCGAGTGGAGTTGCGCAAGCGTGCGGGCGAGCATTGATACGAATGTGTGTCCTCTTGTAGGCACGTTTGTTGTGCAGTCAGACCACACGCATATCGAGATGCCTGCCAAGGGCTCGCAAGGCCGCGGCGATACCGTCAATGCGCGTGGTGTGCCTTACATTGGTCAATCGGTTGACCTCTTGGGCGGTAGTGTGCAGGCGGCGCGCGAGTTCCGCAGGACGTACCTTTTGGCGCACCATCTCGTTAAGCAGCAACACCTTGGCCGACGTGCTGGCCGACAACTCGATAACGGGCTGACCACGCCTTGCCGTTGACGGCGAAGGAACCTCGCGCTTATCGTCAAAATAGAAGTCCAGCGCCGTTTCCAGCGCATCCTTTGCCATTGCCAACGCCTCTTCCTTGGTTCCTCCAGAGGTCAACGCCTCGGGAATATCCGGGAACGATACCCTCCAGCCTTTACCATCGGTTTTGATTTTCACAGGGTAACGCATCTTTCTCTCCATCAAGTTGTAAGCACACTCAGCTCGCCTCCCTGCGGTAAACATCCCCTTTTGGCGCATTCTTCACTTCAATCCCAACTGCTTCAAGATTGCCTGCCTCAGACCTTCGCCTATTTCATGGCTTGGATGCCGTGGCAGCGTGCTCTGCCTGCCGTTCAAATAGACTTTTAAGTGGTTTGAACCTTGCTTGAATGTTGCTCCTTGGGCGGCGAGCCACCGCTTGAACGCGCTTTGTTTCATAGGCCTTCCATTCGTTCAATACAAGTAAAATATAAACAATATTGTTTATATTGTCAAGAGAGCAGGAAAGGGTCAAGTTGAGCTACCCCGGTTTTTGACCTTTTTTTTCACTTTTTTCATAGTAGGGTGGGCACGGTTTTTGTGCCCGCGCGGTAACCGAAGAATCCGACACTATAAAATTCACCGTCCATCATGCATCACGTTCATTCGATACGCGTGGGCAAACAAAAAGATGTTGCCCACCCTACCCGGCTTCTTGTAATACACCCGGTAACCGGGGCCGTAATCAATCCGCATCTCCGAGACGCCTTCACCTACGGGCCTAACGTCTCCCGGGTTCCCGGCTGCCAAGCGTTCAACCCGCGCAAGAACGCGAGCCCGCGCATGGATGTCGCGCAGGCCATCGAGCCATTGAACATAGACATCTGTCTTGCGGATTTCGATCATGAACCAAATGTAGCCGGTCGGCTACATACTGTCAATGTGTGTGCTGTGGCTTTTCAAGAGGCCCAACGTGCAAGCTGAGGGGCGCGCCGCTTTTTGGCGCGTCCCGCTCGAACGCAATGTTAGGGAGCAGTTGTTTGGGATACACGGAAACGCCCACTCATTTTTAAACCATCACGGATATTCATGCTCATGAGCGTGAAATTCACGGCCCCGGCCAGAAGCTCCACGCCTTGAACTAAATAGAATGTTGTATCGAAGGTGCCCGCAGAAGCCCAACGGTCGAGGAAGATCGCGGCTGGAACCAAGACCAATAACCCGTTTGCCGCAATGAAGGGCATTCGTTTCTTCTTGGTTTCAACAAGCCGCCCTTGTCGGGATTTTGAGAGAGCGAAACCGCTGCCACCGGTGGCCATAATGGCGGGGACGAGAACAAACAGACCCGGAACGACAATAAGATTTTTGATTGTGGCAACAGCTTGGTGAGAACCGAACAACTCAGCGAGGATCGTGGACAGAAAGAAGGTGGCGATAGTGAATGTTGCCAACAGGCCAGCGAGAAAATGTACTTTCTTTGTCATTGTGGTTTCTCTTGCTCCCTAACGTTCGCCATAACCGGCAGTGAAAGGCGGGGCGACGAAGGAGCGCCGCTTTTCACTGTCCGCGTTGATGGCGTAGTTATGTGCGTCCATGATGATGTTCGTCTTGTAGATCCGCATATGTGCACGTCCGGATGCTCTCACGCCGAACGCCGCAGTTGACTAACTCTTCCACGTGATGAACTTCGTCCGCTTCTTCATAACAGCACACTAGCCACCGAGCATTTGGGGCGCACGCAGCCAACTTGCCGAAATATGGCAAATCAATTTTGTTGAGCGAATGACCAACTACAATAATTTCGCTGACGTGACCTACTGAATCGAAAAGCTTGCGATTCTTCTCTAACACTTCACTCACAGGCTTTTGAAGGGCATAAAAAGGATACTTAGCCGCACCTTCAGCGTCAGAGAACATGGTGCGGTTACTGTCGCCGTTCTCATCCAGTTCTGGCTCCTCTTCCATGCTTCCGCCATGCCCAAAAATCAGATCATCAAACTTGTCGGCTCGTCCGTGTACATGAAATACCCTTTCATCACTTATCCCATATATAGATTGGAGCGTGGATGTGTAGTTGAAGGTGATGAAGCTGGCGTCCTGAGGGAATGCCAGCTTCATCTCAGCAACTGAAATATCGATTCCTTCAACCCACTCCCGGAAGGACTCTCTGATTGCTTCCACATGATGATCAGCTTGCTCAGTAAGATCATCTTCCAAACCATACACTTCGCTTGGCCTAAAGCTTTCAGATGCAACATCTATGTGGTTATGAGCTTCATAGAACTGAAGCCAATCAAAACAACCGAGGGACTTTTCAAAGTCACACCACGGCCCCACATGAGCCACATCAAATGAATAGTAGTTCTCAAGCTCGTCGAGCATTTCTTTGGCGAATGTATAGAAGCGATCGTAACCGGTGGGCAGTCCGTGCCACAGATCAAATCCATTCCCTATGATGTAAAGCTTCGCCATGCGCCTCCAGTGCTCACAAGCACATAACGTCTAAGCTGAGGGGCGCGCCGCTTTTGGCGCGGAATCTTCCCCCAATAAAATTGACACCTGATTAAGCGAATTGAATTTCATACTTCGCGGGTGACACATAATTTAAAGATGAGTGCATTCTACTGTGGTTATAGAAAGGAAAATAGCTGCGCAATGCAGTAA